>WLHF01000034.1 GCA_009702835.1 Actinomycetota bacterium | reverse complement strand
GCAGGCATTAAGCGAATTATTGATCTTGAATCTGCAATGGCCAATATGGCGCTGGAGGTTGCTCAGTTACGTATCGAGGTCGATGCATTGGTAGAGGCCAACCCACCTAAAGGTTTAGTTCGTCGGGCGCGCAGTGAAGTTATTATTTACAAAGAGGTTGACTAAGCGGGAGTTAGGAAGTTAGTACGCCCACTCCATTTTCCAAGTGTTTGTTCGGCCCCACACATAACCCACAAATTTAACGCCGCTTTTTCACAGCCTTCTTGGCAGTTTTCTTCTTTACTACCTTCTTCACTACCCGCTTCTTTAGCTTTCTTTTTCGGGTAATTGGGACTTCGACTACAAGATCTAATGAAGCAACGAAGAGTTCTAGCGCCGCAGCCTCTTTGCGAAGACTTGCAATCGTCTTATGTAAGGCGCGCTTTGTGGCAGCGGCCTTCTTCACTGGTTTTCTACCCGCGGCCTTCTTTTTTACAACCTTTTTTTTCGCTGCCATAGTGTGGGAAAGGGTAGCGCTTTAGAACCTAGGCAGGCTAGATAGTAGGCTCCCTCGCATGAGTTCACGTGATGAATTAAAGAACCAGATTGTTAAAAAGGCTGTTGTCCACGGCAAAGTCATCTTGTCATCGGGTAAAGAGGCCGATTACTACGTAGATCTGCGACGTGTAACGCTAGATCATGAAGCTGCGCCGTTAGTTGGCGAAGTCATGTTGGATTTAACAAAAGATTTAGAGTACGAGGCCGTTGGCGGGTTAACACTTGGCGCAGATCCAGTTGCAACTGCGATGATGCACGTGGCAGCTGCTCGCGGGAGAAAGATTGATTCATTCGTTGTGCGCAAGGCCGAGAAAGCACATGGCCTACAGCGCCGCATCGAAGGCCCTGATGTAAAAGGCAAAAGAGTTTTAGCCGTTGAAGATACCTCAACTACTGGAGGATCTGTTTTAATGGCCGTTGAAGCTCTAATTGAAGCCGGCGCAATTGTTGTAGGGGTTGCAGTAATTGTTGAACGGGGTGCTGCACCAAAGATTAAAGAGGCGGGCTATGAATACCGCGCCGCGTTCCAATTAAAGGATTTAGGTCTTTAGATTTATTTGTGATGCTTGCGAGTCTGCCACTCGCGAAAGAGTTCAATAAAGACCGGGATCAAACTAGCAAAGACGATAACTCCGATAATCGGCAATAAGTAGGCATCAACTGAGCCTTTTAACTTCTCGCCGAGAATTAAACCGAGAGCGATTACCGTCTCAGTCCAGATAACTGCGCCAAGTGCGTTATAGAAGAAAAACTTTTTCTTATCTACGCCAACAACACCACACATTGGATTAATCAAGGTACGCACAAATGGCACAAAGCGTGCAAAGACAAGTGCTTTGCCTGTGCCGTATTTACGTAGCCACTTTTCAGTCGTGACGACTTTTTGGTGGTTAAAGACTCGACCATCGGGGCGATCAAATAACGTGCGCCCGTATTTCTCCCCGAAGAAGTAACCAACTAACCCACCAGCCGTTGCCGCCAGTGGAGCAGCAATGATTAGAGCTATCGCTGAGAGTTGAGCGTTACCCAAGATCGCGGCCCCAGATCCTGATGCGGCAACCCCTGCGATAAATAGGAGGGAGTCCCCAGGGAAGGCCAGACCAATAAGCAGCCCAGTCTCGGCGAAGATAATGCCTAGGACCCCGGCCAGACCCAGGTCGGCCACGATCGAATGAGCGTCAAAGAGGTTCATGCCAGAACCCTAGCCCACGATTACAAAGCGTAAGTAGTAGGTATGTTTTCACTTTTTGGCCCCTTTGTGCTTAAACTTCCCTAGTCTTCGCGCCGATCTATTCGATAAGGCGCCCTTAAAACTCCAATGGAGGAGAACTTATGCGTGCATCTAGCACCGTATCACTCGTGCAAGTAACCGGATCAAATCTCAATCTCGTCTATGTAGTCCTAGCGATCTCGCTCGGCGCACTCGGGGTTGCCTATGCACTGCGCGCCCAGGTTTTGGCCGCCTCTGACGGCACAGCCAAAATGCGCGAAATCGCTGAAGCGGTTCAAGAGGGAGCGGCGGCATTTCTTAACCGCCAGTTCCGCACACTCTCATATTTTGTTGGAATCGTATTCGTGCTCTTGTTCGCACTGCCTGGCGATGCTGAAATTCGCATCGGCCGGTCGATCTTCTTTTTAGTTGGTGCAGCTTTCTCCGCCCTCGTCGGTTACAACGGTATGTGGCTGGCAGTTCGCGCAAATGTGCGCGTTGCAGATGCTGCACGTAATAAGGATGGCCAGAAGGCAGTTCAAATTGCTTTTCGTACTGGCGGCGTCGTTGGTATGACAACTGTCGGACTTGGCCTCATCGGTGCATCCCTTGTTGTGATTATCTATCGCGAAAATGCGCCATCGGTTCTTGAAGGATTTGGCTTTGGCGCAGCGATGCTCGCAATGTTTATGCGCGTCGGCGGCGGAATCTTTACTAAGGCGGCAGACGTTGGAGCCGACTTAGTCGGTAAAGTTGAAAAGAATATTCCAGAGGATGACCCACGTAACGCTGCGACAATCGCAGATAACGTTGGAGATAACGTTGGTGACTGCGCCGGAATGGCTGCAGACTTGTTCGAGTCATATGCAGTAACTCTCGTTGCAGCGCTAATTCTCGGAAAGGCCGCCTTCGGTGATGCCGGACTTATCTATCCATTGATCGTCCCAGCAATTGGAACAGTTACCGCAGTAATCGGAATCTTCTTAACCAAGCTTCGCAGCACAGATAAGTCAGCGATGACCGCGATTAACCGCTCATTCTTTATCTCAGCGATCATCAGCGCTGGCCTAACTGCGCTCGCAACATTTACATACCTACCATCTGATTTCAAACTTCTCACTGGACTATCTCCTGAGGCAGTAACGGCGGCAGGTAATACAAACCCACGCGTTCTTGCAATCGGCGCGGTATTAATCGGTATTGCACTTGCTGCAGCAATTCAAGTTCTCACCGGATACTTCACTGAAACTGGTAAGCGTCCAGTAAATGATGTTGCAGCCTCCTCTGAAACAGGCGCGGCAACAGTAATTTTGGCTGGTATTTCAGTTGGTTTTGAATCAGCTGTTTACTCTGCAATCTTGATCGCATCGGCAGTATTCGGTGCCTTCTTGCTCGGTGGCGGAAGTATCGTTCTCTCACTTCTTGCAATCGCACTTGCCGGTACTGGTCTACTCACAACTGTTGGTGTAATCGTGGCCATGGATACATTCGGTCCGATATCAGATAACGCACAAGGTATCGCTGAAATGTCGGGCGATGTCGAGGGTGAAGGCTCAAAGATTCTTACATCCCTTGATGCCGTTGGTAACACAACTAAGGCGATCACTAAGGGAATTGCAATCGCTACAGCGGTTCTTGCAGCTACAGCTTTGTTTGGTGCATTCACCGATGCAATCAAGCAGGCAGTTATTGATGCTGGACAAGGTGCAGCAAATCTTGCACTTCAATATCAAGGAATTCTCGACGTTGCTAACCCACGCAACTTGGTTGGTTTAATTATCGGCGCAGCAGTTGTCTTCCTATTCTCAGGTCTTGCAGTCAATGCAGTTTCCCGTGCAGCTGGCGCAGTTGTTGTTGAAGTTCGCAAGCAGTTTATCGAACACCCAGGAATCATGAAGGGCACAGAGAAGCCAGATTATGGTCGTGTGGTCGATATCTGTACTCGTGACTCACTCCGCGAATTAGTAACACCAGGACTTCTTGCCGTTATGGCACCGATCGCAGTTGGTTTTGGCCTTGGCGTTGGTGCCCTTGGTGCATACCTTGCTGGTGCAATCGGTACCGGAACTCTGATGGCAGTCTTTTTATCTAACTCAGGCGGTGCTTGGGATAACGCTAAGAAGATGGTTGAAGATGGACATCACGGTGGAAAGAACTCTGATGCGCATGCTGCAACAATCATCGGTGACACCGTTGGAGATCCTTTCAAGGACACTGCCGGCCCAGCAATTAACCCACTTATTAAGGTTATGAACCTTGTAGGTCTCTTAATTACTCCAGCTATCGTCTCACTGGCTCTCGGTGGAAGCACAACAACCAGTACATTGATCGGCATCGGAGCAACCCTTGTCATCATCGCTGCGCTGATTCGCAACCGTCGTCAAGCAACAACGATTCTGGTCTAACGTAGTTCTCAACTTTCGATCAAGGGATACATGGCTAAAGCGAAGGTTGACCTGATTAAGTTGGTGATCGTTGAATCACCGGCAAAGGCTAGAAAGATTGGCGCCTACCTCGGCGACGGATACGTCGTCGAGGCTAGCGTCGGTCATATCCGTGATCTTCCTCAGCGCGCAGCCGATATTCCAAAAGAGTATAAAAAAATCGCTTGGGCTAAAGAGGGCGTCGATATTGAAAACGACTTTGCACCGCTATATGTCATCAACCCAGATAAAAAAGCAAAGGTCGCTGAACTGCAAGCCTTAATGAAAAACGCCGAAGAGTTAATTCTGGCAACGGATGAAGATCGCGAAGGTGAAGCGATCGCTTGGCACTTAGTAGAAGTCTTGCAGCCAAAGGTTCCTATTAAGCGAATGGTCTTTAATGAGATTACTAAAGAGGCGATTCAAGCCGCTGTTGAAAATACACGCGACCTGGATTATCACTTAATCGATGCACAGGAGACACGTCGCGTATTAGATCGCCTGTTTGGCTATCGCTTATCCCCTGTTTTATGGAAAAAAGTTATGCCGCGAATCTCAGCTGGCCGCGTGCAATCAGTTGCAACACGCTTAATAGTTGAAAAAGAGCGCGAACGCATGGCCTTTATCTCATCGGGATGGTGGGATTTAGCGGCCACCACAGCCTTAGGTTTTAATGCACGCCTGCTTGAGGTTGAGGGCAAAAAAGTAGCCTCTACCAGTGACTTTGGCGCAGATGGTGCGGTTAAAGAAAAATCACTAGCCAATATTTTATTACTCGATGAAACGAGTGCCAAAGAATTAGTTGACTCACTTAAATCTTCCTCGCTCACTGTTAAATCGATGGAGGAATCCCCACGTACCGAGCGCCCGAAGCCTCCCTTTACAACATCGACGATGCAACAAGATGCAGGTAGCCGACTTGGTTGGGGTGCACAGATCACCATGCGCATCGCACAGCGCTTATATGAAAACGGCTACATCACATATATGCGTACCGATAGCGTCAACTTATCTAGTCAGGCGATAGAGGCTGCACGCAAAGCAGCCAAATCTCTATATGGCGCAGATCATGTTGCAGATGCACCACGTACATACCTTGGTAAAACGAAGAATGCACAAGAGGCACACGAGGCGATCCGCCCAGCAGGAGAGAGTTTTAAAACTCCAGGAGAGCTTGCACCCGAACTATCTCGCGATGAGTTTGCACTCTATGACTTAATCTGGAAGCGCACCGTTGCATCACAGATGGCAGATGCTAAGAAGTTGCAGATGCGCGTTGACTTTGATGCACAAACAAATGATGGCAAGGCCACTATTTTTCGTGCTAATGGTTCGGTCATCACATTTCCGGGCTTTCTTGCCGCCTACGATGACATTGTCACCGATGAGAATAAAGATGAAGAGAGTGCCGATAAGCGCTTGCCTGCGATGACATTAGGTCAATCCGTTAAAGTCGATGAATACACCTGCGAGGGCCACGAAACCAAACCACCGGCCCGCTATACCGAGCCAACTTTAGTTAAGAAGTTAGAAGAGCTCGGCATTGGCCGTCCATCTACATTTGCATCGATTATTCAAACGATTCAAGACCGCGGATATGTCTATAAGCGCGGTCGCGCATTAGTGCCTACTTTTCTAGCTTTTTCTGTCACTGGCCTGCTCGAGATGCACTTTACGAAGCTTGTCGATTACGAATTCACCGCCAGTATGGAAGAAGATCTCGACAAGATCGCAGCAGGGGAGGCCGGCCGGGTCGACTGGCTACGGGATTTCTTCTATGGCGTCGATGGCCAACCTGGTTTAAATGAACTATCAGCAGACCTTGGTGTTATCGATGCCCGCGCAACAAACACAATGAACTTATCTGACACGATTGAAATCCGTGTTGGTCGATACGGTGCTTACTTGCAACAAAACTTGCCCGATGAAGAGCGCAAGTTAGCAAATATTCCAGAGTCACTTGCCCCCGATGAGCTAACTCTTGCAAAGGCGATTGAACTATTAGAGGCGCCATCAGGTGAGCGCGACCTTGGAATCGATCCAGCAACAGGGTTTCCTGTCATCGCAAAGTCTGGTCGCTTTGGACCATACATCACCGAAGTTCTACCAGTTATTGAACCAGAGCTCACCGCGTCCGGAAAGAAGAAACGTAAAAAAGCCGATGCACCTAAAGCTAAAACCGCATCACTTCTTTCAACGATGACATTAGATACCGTTACATACGAAGATGCCTTGCGTTTGTTATCACTGCCTCGCACATTGGGTACTAACGCTGCCGGCGATGACATCACCGTTCAAAACGGTAGATATGGCCCGTACCTTAAGGCCGGTGTCGATAGTCGTACACTGACATCTGAGGATCAATTATTTTCATTGACGTTAGATGAAGCACTTGAGATTTATTCAAAACCTAAAGAGCGCCGTCGTGGTGTTGCAAAGCCACCTGTTAAAGAATTAGGCGTTGATCCAACAACGGAAAAACCACTCGTCATTAAAGATGGTCGCTTCGGAATGTATGTCACCGATGGTGAAACAAATGCAACGCTGCGCCGTGGTGATACTGCAGAGGGTATGACGCTTGAGCGCGGGTTAGAGCTACTTGCTGGCCGACGTGCCTGGGAGGCTGAGAACGGGCCTTCTCCTAAGAAGGCGCGTAAAAAGGCTGCAAGCAAGCCAAAAAAGGGCGATACCGCTCCTACGCTTACAAAGAACGTCGTAAAAAAAGCCGGTGCCAAAAAAGCTGCAAAGAAAGCAGCGACGGGAAAAGTCATGGCTAAAAAGGCCGAGTAGTTATTTCATCCCAGGGGATACAACTTTAATTCCAAGCTCTTTGGCGTCCTTAATCATCGCCTTGTCATAAGTTATAACACCCTCCACAGACTTATCTAAGAAGATTGCTGTTGCGATGTGGAGTGCATCTAAAGATTTAAGAGTTATTAAAGGAGCGAAGTTCTCAGCCATACTCAGGATAGCTGGATTTAAAGGAGTCAAATCAATTCCCGCCAGAATTATCTGAGCCCGATCAATTTTCTCAGGAGCAATTTTGTGAAGCACGCGAATGACCTCTACTCGGGTTAATGCAGAACTCTTGATTGTGAAATCAATAAAATCTGTTAAGGCAGCAGATTCCTTTTCTACAATTAGCAGTTTGAGAATCGCAGAGCTATCTGCATACCAACTCAATATCGTGCCTCGGCGCGAATCTCCATAAGAAGTTCAGTCGAGGTCTTCTTCCCTTTCAATTTAAAAGTAGGCATCTCGAAGCGTGTAATGGGATTTTCTGCAGGAATGATTAATCCAGCCGCGATATATTCCTCATATAAGGATTTAGTGATTGGGACTAATCGAGCTACCGGAACGCCATGCTCGGTGATTTCAAAGACAACACCATCTTTTACTTGATCTAATATTTTTGAGGCAGATTGACGAAGTTCGCGCACACCACATGATTTGAGCAAAGGGTTAAGCGAACTATTCTTGGCTGCAACCTTTTTCTTTGCAGCTGCTTTTTTTGCTTTGTGTGCCGATGTTGTCATGCTCCAAAGGTAGCACAATTATCTTATTGTGCTACAGCAATTAATAGCTTTAAAGAAGGCCTTAGTAGCCTCTATAAGCCAAGTTCATCTGCGCGATAGACTCATGCAATGCCTAGAACCCTTCCTACCCCTGCCGCCCCGGCCCAAGATGAGACACGTGGCGTTCTAGCGATCAAACCCTTCCGCAAATTATGGAACTCTATGGTTTTTTCATCCCTGGGTGATTGGCTGGGTTTATTGGCTACGACTGCCTTGGCCCAGCAACTATCCGGTGGAGATTACTCAACGGCTAACTTTGCAATCGCTGGTGTCTTTATCGCCCGTTTATTACCTGCGGTTTTCTTAGGTCCTATCGCTGGAGTAATAGCCGATCGCTTTGATCGCCGAAAGTTAATGGTCTCAAGTGATGTATTGCGCACTGGACTCTATATTTCAATTCCGATCGCACATAATTATTTCTGGTTATATACGGCAACAATCTTGGTCGAGTGCGTCACTCTTTTCTGGTCACCAGCTAAAGAGGCATCGGTACCTAATCTTGTTCCACGCGAAAAATTAGAGTCGGCGAATCAAGTTTCATTACTTGCCGCCTATGGCACTGCGCCAATTGCAGCGGCACTCTTTACATTTCTCTCACTCTTTACTAGTGCAATCAACGCCGCGTTCTCTTTAAACACTACCGCCGTTGATATCGCGCTATATCTGAACGCACTCTCATTTGCCTTTGCCGCATTTACAATTTGGGGATTGCGTGAAATCCCTAAGGGCGCCGCAGCAAAACATGCAGCTGAATCTGGAATCATAAAATCCTTACTCGAAGGTTGGAAATCAGTAAGCGGATCAAAGATCATTCGCGGACTCGTTGTTGGAATGGTCGGTGCCTTTATCGCAGCCGGCGCCGTCATTGGCCTTGCCCGAACATTTGTAGGCGACTTAGGCGGCGGAGAAGCCGCCTATGGTGTGCTCTTTGGCGCCGTCTTTACAGGCTTAGCCGGTGGAATCGCCCTCGGGCCTAAAGTCTTTGCGCAGTTCTCTCGCCGGCGTTTATTTGGTGCATCTCTTACCATTGCCGGTTTATTTCTTGTGGGCCTTGCTGCAATTCCTAACCTTGTTCTAGCTGTCTTTACAGTCCTCGCACTCGGTGCATTTAGCGGGATCTCCTGGGTCACCGGTTTCACGATGCTAGGCATGGAGGTCGCCGATGATGTACGCGGTCGAACCTTTGCCTTCGTACAGAGTTTGATCCGCGTAGTTCTAGTCGGCGTTCTTGCTATTTCACCGTTGATCGCCGCGGCCGTGGGTGAACACACATTTAAATTTCAAAACACACAGGTAAGTTATAACGGAGCATCGGTAACAATTCTTATCGCAGGTTTAATCGCCGCATTGATCGGTGCGATCTCATATCACCAGATGAAAGATCGCCCCAATGTCTCTCTGTGGTCTGATATTTCAAATGCTTTCAAGGGCGAGCTCGGCAGTATTACAGGTGCGCCAACTAAAGGAACATTCATCGTCTTTGAAGGCGGAGAAGGTATCGGCAAAACTACACAGGCCAAACTTCTTAAAGCATGGCTTGAGCAAGAGGGCGAAAGCGTTGTCCTATCTCGCGAACCAGGCGGTAGTGATTTAGGTATTGAGATTCGAAAGATATTACTTTCGCACTCAACGGGTGAGATCAGCCCGCGCGCAGAGGCACTGCTCTATGCAGCAGATCGTGCCCACCATGTTCATAGTGTCATTCGCCCATCACTTGCCGCCGGCGATGTTGTTATTAGTGATCGTTACTTTGATTCATCGATTGCATATCAAGGTGCAGGTCGCGTTTTAGAGCCCGGGGAGGTTGCTCGAATTTCGCGCTGGGCAACTGAATCCTTATATCCAACGCTGACGATAATCATTGACCTGCCAGCAGAAATCGGCCTTGCCCGTCTGGGCAGCAAAGATCGCTTAGAGGCACAACCGATTGATTTCCACGAGCGCGTGCGCCAAGAGTTCTTGCAGTTAGCACTGCTTGACCCTGAGCGATACTTCATCGTCGATGGCAATCGATCCATCGAAGATACCCACACTGCAATTATTGCTAGAGTCAGTGAGATTGCAGCACTCAAGCGCAATGCCCGTGAAGATAAAGGTGCACTACTACTGCGCCCGATTCGTGCCGTTAATAAAGTCGTGCGTACAACGGCTAAAAAAACTTCGGCCAGTGCAAGTAAGGCAGTCAATAATGCAAAACCAAAGAAGAAGTTAAATACGAAATGAGCGCTACATCTAGCGTCTTTGTGGATTTAGTTGGGCAAGAACATATCGTTGATGTATTACAAAGCGCCGTTGCAGCGACTCGAAGTGGCGATGAAACCCTGGGAAATGCTGATCAAGCCATGACACATGCATGGCTCTTTACCGGCCCGCCCGGCTCTGGCCGCTCCAGTGCAGCCGTTGCATTTGCACAGGCCCTTGTCTGTCCAAGTAATGGCTGCGCTACATGCAATGCCTGCCGCAGTGTTATTAACAACGCACATCCCGATGTTGAAGTTATTCGCACCGAAGGGTTATCGATCAAGATCGACGAGGTCCGCGAACTATTAGCCCGCGTTGCATGGGCGCCATCGATGGGCGGCTGGCGCGTTGTCGTGATGGAGGATGCTGACAGGCTTACAGAGTCTGCGGCGAACGCCTTACTCAAAGCAATAGAAGAGCCAGGCAGTCGCACAGTCTGGCTTTTGTGCGCGCCAACTTTGCACGATGTCTTGCCAACGATTCGTAGCCGCTGTCGCCACTTACAACTTGTAACACCATCCACACAAGCCGTTGCTCAAGTGCTACAAAGCCGCGATGGAATAAGCCCACAGATGGCCGATTTTGCAGCCCGCGTGAGCCAAGGACATATCGGCCGCGCGCGGTATTTGGCAAAGAACGAAGCCGTGCGCAACACCCGCACCACAATTATGAAACTTCCCCTTACATTAAAATCAATCTCATCGGCCTTTGCTGCCGCACAAACCCTGGTTGATTTAGCAACTGATCAGGCAAATGAATCGGCCGAAGAGCGCAACCAAATCGAGCTCGATGATCTATCCCTTGCCTATGGAAAAGGCGCAACGGGCCGAGGCATGGCAACGGGTGGTGCTAAAGCGATAAAGGAGTTAGAGAAAGAGCAAAAGACTCGCAGCACCCGCATGGTGCGAGATGGTCTGGATGCCGCTCTTCTAGATATCGCAACCTTTTATCGCGATATCATGATGGTGCAGGCCGGTGCCAACGACGGGCTGATTAATAAAGAGTTAGAGAATCAAATAACGACCTATGCCGCCAATACTAAGCCGCACACCACAATAAATAAGATCAACGCTATCATGGCCGCGCGCACGAACCTGGGCCACAACGCAGCCCCGCTACTTACCGTTGAAGCGCTAATGTGTGTGCTCGCTCGCTAAATCAATTTCTTTTGTAAATTTCGCGGCGGTGCCCAACAGATACGATTTCAATAGTCAATATATTTTTATGTATTGAATAAATAATTCGATACTCACTGACGCGAATTCGATAACTATCTCGCCCAGTTAATTTCTTAGCAACAGGCGGAAGAGGATTATTCTCTAAAG
>WLHF01000033.1 GCA_009702835.1 Actinomycetota bacterium | reverse complement strand
GAGCCTGGCAGGGCTGCTGCAAGGGCGGTGAAGTGATCAGTATCGGCAATAACAAAGACCGAGATAATCGCAATAATAAGAATTGTCGCCTGCAATAAAATAGCTGGGCCATCGATTACTACCGATCCCATCGCAGCGGTCGTAGATTGCGCGTTGCGGATTTTCCATACTTGCGCAAGAGATAAGACAAGTGTGCCGATCGTAATACTCAACTGAGTGATCGAGCGCAGCGCCTTGGATACAAAGGCTTCTACTAATACACCGATTAAAGCTCCAGCAAGGAGAATTAAAATTGGTGAAAGCAGTGTGTAGTTAAGTACTGGCGAAGTAAAACCCATTTATTTGCTCCCACTCGTTGGCAGAGGATCGCTAAAGCCCAGTTGAGCGATAACGTGTGAGGCCGCTGGATTAATGACATTGAGCAGTGGTGATGGATAGAAACCAAGAACGACGATTATTGCAATTACAGGTGCGATAGCGATTTTCTCACGAAGATTTAAATCACTCAGGTTTTCATTTCCTGGTGTAGTTGGTCCATGGAGCGCTTTTTGAACTGGGATTAAAATGTATAGCGCAGCTAAAACTATTCCAAATGTTGCAATCACTGCATGCACTGGATAGCGTGTGAAAGTTCCAACTAATACAAGGAATTCGCTAACGAAGCTCGATAGACCCGGAAGTGCAAGCGATGACATTCCAGCAAGGAAGAACATCCATGCCATTACAGGTGTAACGCGCTGTAGACCACCAAAGTCAGCAATCGTTGAAGACCCGCGCCTCGAGATCATCCAGCCTCCAACCAAGAATAAGGCTGCGGTAGAGAAGGCGTGATTAAACATATATAACGTTGCTCCGCTATGGCCTTGAGAGGTCATAGCAAAGATTCCCATTGTGATGAAGCCGAAGTGAGAGATTGATGTAAAGGCGATCAGACGCTTTAAATCGCGCTGGCCAATTGCAAGGATTGCTCCGTAAACAATTGAAATTACCGCTAAGACCAAAATCAGTGGTGTGAATGTCTTACTGGCCTCTGGAAATAGAGTTAAGCAGTAGCGAATCATTCCAAAGGTTCCGACCTTGTCTAAGACACCTAAGAGCAGTACCGAAGTTCCTGGTGTAGCTGATTCGGCAGCATCGGGTAGCCAGGTATGAAGTGGCCACAAGGGAGCTTTGATCGCAAAGGCGATAAAGAATCCTAAGAACAAAAGATTCTGCGTGGTTGAGCTCATCTCAAGCTTCGAGAGTGCAGCTAAATCAAATGTGTGTCCACCCTGTGCCCCTGACATTACATACAGTGCAATGATTGAAGCCAACATCAGTAAGCCACCGAAGAGGCTATAAATCAAAAACTTAACTGCTGCCGCTGATCTCTCGCCCGTGCCATATCCCCCAATAAGGAAGTAGACCGGGATCAACATAGCTTCAAAGATCACATAAAAGAGGAATACATCGGTTGCTGCAAACACGCCTATCATCATTGTCTCTAAGACAAGGATAAGGATGTAGAAGGTTTTAACGCTCCAGCGTCCACCGTGAGATTCATTCCAGCCAGCAAGAACTACAACTGGGGCAAGAATCGTTGACATTAAAATAAGGACTAATGCAAGGCCATCGATACCCAATGCGTAGTTAATTCCAAAGGATGGAATCCATGAATACTTTTCAACAAATTGCAGCTCAACGTTATCGCGTTGGAAAGTAGTAGCCATGGCGATTGTTGCGGCCATAACAATGAGCGTTGTTGCAAGAGCAACTTGCTTTACTAACTTCTCATCTGCCTTTGGAAGGGCTGCAACTACAACTGAACCAGCAAGTGGCAAAACCATCAAGAGTGTTAACCAGATCATTATTGGACCACCACCCAGATAGCTGCAATCAGTGCGAGTGCGCCAATGAAAATTAACGCGGCATAACTACGCACAAAGCCGTTCTGAAGCCCACGCAGGGATGCTCCTGAGCCAAGAGCTGCTCGTCCTATCCCTCGGACTGCCCCATCGATTACTACCTCATCAGTCTTGACCAATACATCGGTTAACACCTGACCTGGACGCATAAAGACGGCCTCATTGAAATGATCCTGCATTAAATCTTGGCGGGCAATTGTTGTGAAGATTGAAACATCGGTAGGTGCCACAGCTTCAACTTCATTTCGTGAGTACTTCATAAATGCAACAGCGACACCAATAGCTACCATCGCTAAGGCAAGTGCTGAGACAACTATTGGTGAGAGAAGCTCTTCATGCTCGCCATGGCTTTCAAAGAGTGGTGATAGCCAGTTGACAAGTGCATTCCCATGACTTAATAAGTAACCCGATGTAACTGAGCCAACGGCAAGAATGGCCATAGGCAACCACATCAACCATGGGGACTCATGGGGATGTGCCTCTTCATCCCAGCGAGAAGTACCGGTGAATGTAAGAATCATTACTCGTGTCATATAAAAAGCAGTAATGCCTGCACCTAATAATGTGACTGATCCAAGAATGATTCCTTTAATCCCGCCAGAGTTAAATGCAGTTTCAATAATCATATCTTTTGAATAGAAGCCGGCAAATGGTGGAACGCCTAAGATCGCTAAGTAGCCGAGCCCAAATGTTACAAAGGTAATTGGCATGAACTTACGCAGCGCGCCATATTTGCGCATATTTACCTCATCGTTCATTCCATGCATAACTGATCCTGCTCCAAGGAACATTCCAGCTTTAAAGAAACCATGTGTGAGCAAGTGCATGATTGCAAAGGCATAACCAACTGGACCAAGACCTGCGCCCAAAATCATGTAACCGATCTGCGACATCGTCGATGCTGCAAGGGCTTTTTTAATATCATCTTTGGCTGTACCGATTAAGGCACCGAACATCAAAGTAATCGCACCGACGATGACAACCAAAAGCTGGGCGGTAGGGGCGGCATCAAAGATAAAGTTTGAGCGAGTAATTAAATAGACCCCAGCGGTAACCATTGTTGCCGCGTGGATCAGGGCTGAGACCGGAGTAGGGCCCGCCATCGCATCGCCCAGCCATGCCTGTAGCGGGAATTGTGCAGATTTTCCAGTTGCTGCAACTAACAACATAATGCCGATACCTGTTAGCGCCGCAGTTGATGTCTGCTCAGCCGCGGCCTTTACACCGGTAAATGAGACAGTACCCATCGTTGCAAATGCGATCATGATGGCAAAAGAGAGCCCCATGTCACCAACGCGGTTCATAATAAATGCTTTTTTAGAGGCCGTTGCATATGCAGGCTTTTGATTCCAGAAACCGATTAAGAGATAGGAGGCAAGACCTACGCCCTCCCAGCCAACATAAAGGTTGAGATAACTATCGCCCAAGACAAGTAAGAGCATTGCGGCGATGAAGAGATTTAAAAATGCAAAGAATCGGCGGCGATCAGGATCATGTGACATATAGGAGATTGAATAGATATGAATGAGCGTGCCGACACCAGTAATCAAAAGAACAAAGCAGATTGACAATTGGTCGAGCAATAAACCTGCATCAATATTGAATGTTCCAACCGATATCCACTCAAAGAGCTTCTGACCAACTGGGCGCTGCTCACTCGGGCGGCCAAGCATTAATGAGAGTTGATAGAGGCCCACAAAGAATGAAGATGCTGAAAGCGCCGTTGCAAGTAAATGTCCCCATTTATCACTGCGGCGTCCTGCAAGTAATAAAATAGCAGCGCCAGCAAGTGGCAGGGCAATGAGATAAACCAGGCTGTTTGAGATCATCATGGCTATCGCTTCAACAAACTAGCATCATCGACAGATGCTGATCGGCGTGAGCGATAAATCGTCACGATAATGGCTAAACCAACTACGACTTCGCAAGCGGCAACGACCATCGTAAAGAAGGCGACCACCTGGCCGTTGAGATCTCCGTTGATGCGAGAGAAGGTTACAAACGAGAGATTAGCGGCGTTGAGCATGAGCTCAACACACATGAATACGACGATTGCATTGCGGCGAAGAACTACGCCGACAGCACCGATAGTAAAGAGGAGTGCTGAGAGATAGAGATAGTTAGCTGCATTCATCTATTTCTCCTCCTCAATACTTGTATCGACCGTGCCGAGTTCAAAGCGCGATGAATCTAAGACATCTCCGCGTGCCTTTAAGCTGGCATTGATCGAGGCAGCAGCGGCTGTGCCATCTGGCAAAAGCGCTGGAACATCAACGGCGTTGTGTCGGGCAAAGACACCTGGAGCTGGAAGTCCAGCGGCCGTTGCCAATGAATCTCCGCGGAACCTACTAATTGAAAGTTGGCGCTGAGTTGGGCGCTCTTGAATCCGTTGGTGATGCGCTAAAACCATTGCGCCAAGGGCGGCGGTTATTAGTAGTGCAGATACGACTTCAAAGGGCCAGACAAAAGTTGAAAATAAAAGCTGTGCAATTCCTTGCACGTTGCCGCCTGCATTTGCCTCTTCTACTCCAACTGCGCCGCGGCCTAATGTCGCACGGCCTAGTAGCGAAACCATCAGCCCACCAAAACCAAGAGCGGCAGTAATTGCAATTGGGCGAAGACCACGGATCGTCTCTGTCAGTGAGTCAGATGAGTCAACACCAACCAACATAAGAATAAAGAGAAAGAGCATCATGACCGCTCCTGTATAAACAACGATCTGTACGATTCCAAGAAATGGAGCACCCTGTGCGATATAGAAAACTGCAAGTGCGACCATGACAAATGCCATCAAAATTGCCGAGTGAACTGCTTTTTTAACAAGTAGCATTCCGAGAGCGGCTGCAAGAGTTAGCGGTGCAAGAATCCAGAAAAGCATCGCTTCAGGGGATGCCGTCTGACCAACTTGCAGAGCTAACTCGTTCATTTATTTTATTTCCTGTGATGGGTGAGATTCGGTAACATCACCTTTGTAGTAATTCTTATCATCCATATCTGGATACATCGGATGCGGTGGCATCAACATGCCAGCACGTAATGGTCCAAGTAAGTCATCTTTTTCAAAGATTAGTTTTTCGCGTGAATCATCGGCGAGTTCGTACTCATTTGTCATTGTTAGCGCCCGCGTTGGGCAGGCTTCGATGCATAGCCCGCAGAAAACACAGCGTAGATAGTTAATTTGATAGACCTTGCCGTAGCGCTCACCCGGTGACATGCGATGCTCTTCGGTGTTATCGGCGCCTTCAACGTAGATCGCATCTGCTGGACAGGCCCAAGCACAGAGTTCGCAGCCAATACATTTTTCTAGGCCATCTGGGTGGCGGTTTAACTGATGGCGGCCATGAAATCGCTCCTGCGTAGGTGCTTTAACCTCGGGATATTCAACGGTTTCTGGCTTCTTAAAGATCGTCGAGAAAGTAACCCAGAAGCCCTTTGCATGACCTAGTAATCCAACAGATCCAGGTTGATCGACCTGCTCAAACTCAACTTTTTTGAGATCTAACTCATTATTTTTAAAGGCTTCGATATTAGACATGGTCGCTCTCCTTCTTAATCGGCAAAGCAGGAACTGCAAAGCTTGGTGCTGGCCCTTCGTCGAAAACGGCCTCTTCCTTCTTTTTCTTGGCCTTCTCAAAGCCGATATTGACCAACATAACAAGTAGAACGACAAAGCTTGCAAATCCGACAACGACTAAACGCGGTGCACCTTGCAAGGAAAGTAGGCGCAGTGTTGCAACAATCAAGATCCATACGATTGAAACTGGAATTAAGATTTTCCAGCCGAACTGCATGAACTGGTCATAGCGAAGACGTGGCAGGGTTCCGCGCAGCCACACAAATACGAAGAAGAAGACTAAAACTTTGGAGAAGAACCAGATTGCAGTAAACCAGCCACCCAGCCAGTTTTCAGTAAAGCCCAAGAACGGTGGTGCGTGATAACCACCGAGGAAGAGCGTTGTTGCAAGAGCCGAGACGGAGATGATGTTGACGTATTCAGCCAAGAAAAATAATGCGAACTTGAGTGATGAGTACTCAGTATGGAAGCCACCGACGAGTTCGCCTTCGGCTTCAGCTAAATCAAATGGTGCACGGTTTGTCTCACCGACCATAGATATTGCAAAGATAACAAAGGATGGGAATAGGACCACGGCGTACCACGTCTTAGACTGCGCGGCGACAATATCTGATGTTGACATCGAGCCTGCATAGATAAATACGGCGACAAGTGAGAGCCCCATCGCAATTTCATAGGAAATAACCTGTGCGCTAGAGCGCAGACCACCGAGAAGTGGATACGTAGAGCCCGACGACCATCCAGCCAATATGATTCCGTATACACCGACTGATGCGATCGCTAGAACGTAGAGAACACCGATTGGAAGATCGGTTAATTGCATTGCAGTCTTTTGACCAAACAAAGTTACTGGGCCTGTTATTGGAATAACTGCAAAGGACATAAAGCAGGTTGTAGCACTAATAATTGGAGCTAAAACAAAGACCACTTTATCTGCAGCTGCCGGAATGATGTCCTCTTTAAGTGCCAGTTTTACTCCATCGGCTAGCGCCTGAATTAAACCAAATGGACCAACACGGTTAGGTCCTGGGCGCTGTTGCATGCGACCGACTAAGCGGCGCTCTCCCCATACCGAAAGAAGTGTCAGAATTACACAAAAGATAAAGACGAGTAATGCCTTTACAGTAATTAGCCAACCTGGATCGGCTCCGATTAACTGTGCAGTTGTCATATCTTCACCACCGAAACTACTGCGCCATGTCCAACACCGAGGTTTATAAGTAATTGAGAGCCCTGTGAGTTACGTGGTGCCCACACTGCATCGTCATGAATATCTTCAACTAAGGCGGACAAAGTTACAGAGCCCAGCGCGCTTGAAATCTTTAATAAATCTCCATCTGCTACACCCATTGCCTGTGCACGCTTTGGAGATATAACGGCGATTGTTTGGCGGGCAGTGCCAGCTAGATTTTCTTCGCCCTTTTGTAGAGTTCCAAGATCTAGCAATCGACGCCAAGAGTTAAGAATAAATTGATCACCACTTAATGTCGGAGCCTTTTCTGCATTCACTGCCTTCATTGATGCGCGTGCACCTTCCCAAGGACCAAGGGATGCAATCTCCTTTGCCGCCGCGCTCACAGTGCTTAGCTTTAATGGCGCACTCATCTCTTCGGCAATCATTGAAAGGATTCGTAGATCACTGCGGTTGAGTGAGTCGGCGACTGCGGCATCAAATGAACGTGCTCGGCCCTCCCAGTTTAAAAACGATCCACTCTTTTCAGTAATTGCCGCAACTGGCAGAACAACATCTGCGCGCATTGTGACCTCACTTGGTGCGATTTCAAGGCAGACGACAAATGCTGTATCTAGTGCTGATAAGGCGGCTTGGCTATTAATGCCATCGAGTGGATCTACACCACCAACTAGCAATGCTCCTATGGCACCTGAGTTAACTGCGGCAAAGATCTCATCACTGCTGCGACCAATTTGTGATGGAAGGACAGATATGCCCCACAGCGCAGCGATATCCACGCGGGCCGCTGCATCCGCAACTGGACGGCCACCTGGCAATAAGTTACCGATCGCTCCGGCCTCGATCGCTCCGCGCTCACCTGCCCGGCGCGGAATCCAAGCGATCTTTGCACCCGTTGAATCTGCCAACGCAGCAACTGCAGTTAATGCACCTGCGCTCTCAGATGCACGCTCTCCAACAAGGATTATTGATTGAGCGCTCAAAGTTTGGGCTGCAATCGCGGCCGCTTCTTGACCTGGTGCAACCTTTACAAACTGACCTTTGAGTTTATCTACACCAATTGAAAGCTTGCTAGCAACTGCCGTAACTTTTAATGCACGCTTGCGGAACTGCTTGTTTATGCGCAAGAAAACTATTGGTGACTCTTCTTCGGGTTCAAAGCCAACTAACAAGACATGATCTGCGCGGTCAATATCGCGATATGTGGTTGTAGAGCCAACAACACGGGCTGCTAAAAATTCACGCTCTTCATCGGATGAAATCCGTGAACGGAAATCTATATCGTTGGTGCCAAGTGCGATACGGGCAAACTTGCTGTAACCATAAGCATCTTCATACGTTGCACGGCCGCCGACTAATACTGCAGATCTATTTTCTTTCAATCCCTTAGCTGCAGCTGATAGTGCCTCTGGCCATGATGCCTGCACTAGATCTCCTGCATCGTTTCGTACAAGTGGGTGAGTGAGGCGATCAATGGCCGTAACATATTTAAATGCCCAACGTCCCTTATCGCAGTTCCACTCCTCGTTAACCGATGCATCATCACCGGCAAGACGGCGCAGTGTTTTACCGCGACGGACATCGGTGCGCATGTCGCAGCCCGATGCACAGTGCTCGCAGGCAGATGGCGTTGAAACTAAATCAAATGGACGTGCACGGAAGCGATATGAAGCACCAGTCAAAGCACCTACTGGACAGATCTGAACCGTATTGCCAGAGAAATATGATTTGAAGGGCTGCTTCTCATAAATACCAACTTGTTGTAGCGCTCCACGTTCGTTAAGAGTGATAAATGGATCGCTGGCAATTTGATCGGAGAAACGAGTACAGCGCGCGCATAAAACACAGCGTTCGCGATCTAGTAAGACCTGTGATGAGATATTTATTGGCTTTTCAAATCTGCGCTTTACACCTTCAAAGCGAGTTTGGCCTTGTCCGTTGCTCATCGCCTGGTTTTGTAGTGGACACTCTCCGCCCTTGTCGCAGACTGGACAATCCAATGGGTGGTTGATGAGCAGAAGCTCCATCACACCTTTTTGTGCTTTATCCGCAACTTGCGATGTGAGTTGGGTTTTTACAATCATTCCCGGTTCCACTGGAATTGTGCATGAGGCCTGTGGTTTTGGAAATGCACGACCGTTGATTTCGATATCAACTAAACATTGACGACATGCACCCACTGGATCAAGTAGTGGATGATCACAAAAACGTGGAATCTGAATTCCAAGTTGTTCTGCTGCGCGAATAACCAATGTTCCTTTTGGAACGCTTACTTCAAAGCCATCAATTACGACGGTAATCATGTCAACAATTTCAGTAGTAGTCATTTACGCACCAGCCTTTGCAGATACAAATAATGTTGAATCCATCGGATCAAAGAGCGGGCCCTTATTTGCTAGTTGATCTAGATACTCTTGACGGAAATATTTAAGTGAAGAGATGATCGGTGCAACGGCGCCGTCGGCTAGCGCACAAAATGAACGTCCAGCGATATTGTCACAGATATCGAGAAGCTTGTTGAGATCTTCCTCTGTGCCGATTCCTGCATCTAAATCACGCAGAATTTGTACTAACCACCATGTGCCTTCACGACATGGTGTGCACTTGCCACAGGACTCGTGCTTATAAAATTCGGTCCAGCGCAGAACGGCGCGAATAATCGAAGTTGTCTCATCAAAAATCTGTAGAGCCTTTGTGCCAAGCATGGATCCAGCCGCTGCAACGCCCTCATAATCTAGAGGGATATCTAAATGTTCATCGGTAAATATCGGGGTCGATGAGCCACCAGGCGTCCAAAACTTTAAGCGATGACCCTCGCGGATACCACCTGCAAGCTCTAGAAGCTCGCGCAGAGTTATTCCAAGGGGTGCCTCAAACTGACCAGGGTTTTTAACGTGGCCCGATAGCGAATAGAGCGTTGTTCCCTTGCTCTTTTCAGTACCCATTGATTGATACCACTCGGCACCATTTAAAATAATCGCAGGAACCGATGCAATAGATTCAACGTTGTTCACAACTGTTGGCATCGCATACAAACCAGCGATCGCTGGAAATGGTGGACGCAGACGGGGTTGACCACGGAATCCTTCGAGTGAATCTAAGAGCGCCGTCTCTTCACCACAGATATATGCACCAGCACCGACATGTAAAACAATCTCGATGCCCTTACCAAGATGTCCAGCCTTATATGCATCTTCAATAGCTTGATTAACTCGGCGCACAACATGTGTTACCTCACCGCGAATATAAATAAAGGCGTGCTTTGCACGGATTGCATGGGCGGCGATGATGCAGCCCTCAATTAATACATGTGGATTTGCCATCATTAAAGGGGTGTCTTTACATGTGCCTGGCTCGGATTCATCGGCATTAACCACTAAGTAGTGCTCTTTATTATCTCCCTGCGGAATAAATCCCCACTTCATTCCAGTTGGAAAGCCCGCACCGCCACGACCACGTAGGCCAGAGTCTTTAACTAATTGAATAACGGCATCTGGATCCATCGCTAAGGCTTTTTGTGAGGCCTTGTATCCACCGTGGCGAGTATAGGCCTCTATAGTGAAAGAGTCTTTTTCATCCCAATGCTCTGAAAGTACAGGTACTAGCTTTGTCATCACTTACCCTCTTTCGAAATCTTTAAACCAAGAAGTGTTGGCGCACCTGCTTGCAGGCCTTCATTGGCTTTTCCATCATTGATTCCTGCGAGTACGGCAGATACCTCTTTCCATGTAACTAAAGTATCTGGACCACGTGTGGGTGGCTTTGGATTACCACTGCGCATTGAATCAACTAAATCCTTTGCCGACTCGACAGTCTGGTTGTCGTAGAACTCCCAGTTAGCCATAACAACAGGGGCGTAATCACATGCAGCGTTACATTCGATATGTTCGAGTGAGACTTTGCCATCGGAGGTAACACCGTCGTTCTCTACGCCCAGGTGCTCTTTAAGTCCTTCAAATATCGCATCCCCACCCATGACCGCGCAGAGCGTATTAGTGCATACACCGACGTGGTATTCGCCGACTGGGGTGCGCTTGTACTGAGTATAAAAAGTGGCAACGGCTGAAACCTCTGCCGCTTCAAGAGTTAAGAGTTGTGCAATGAGTTCAATGCCCTCACCATTTACGAAACCGATTCGGGATTGTACAAAGTGTAATAGCGGCATAATTGCAGAGCGAGAGCGTGGATAGCGTTTGATGATTGAATCCATAGTTGCAAGATCTTCACTGGAGTAAGCCATTAGCGGTCAACGCCTCCCATCACAGGATCGATAGATGCTACTGCGCCGATAATATCGGCGATCATTCCGCCCTCACTCATGGCAGATGTTGCCTGTAAATTATTAAAAGATGGCTCACGAAAGTGCATTCGATATGGGCGCGTTCCGCCATCAGAGACAACATGAGCGCCCAGCTCTCCACGAGCAGATTCGACGGCTGCATATACCTGACCAGCTGGAACCTGGAAGCCTTCAGTAACTAATTTAAAGTGGTGGATTAATGACTCCATTGAAGTACCCATAATTTCGCGGATATGGTTAAGCGAGTTACCAAGACCATCGCCACCAAGTGCTAACTGTGCCGGCCATGCAATCTTCTTATCTGCAACCATTACTGGTGCACCTTGAAGTTTTTCCAACTTATCTAAGGCTTGTTCGATAATGCGCAGGGACTGCTCGAGCTCGTTCATGCGAATCAAGAAACGACCATACACATCGCATGTATCGGCGGTAATGACATCGAAGTTATAGTCTTCATAACCGCAATATGGCTGTACTTTGCGCAAATCCCATGGCAGACCGGTTGAGCGAAGCACTGGCCCCGTGATACCAAGCGTTGTTGCACCAGCTAAATCTAAATAACCAATGCCCTGTGTTCGCTTGAGCCAAATCGCGTTGCCAACAAGTAGCGATGTATTGTCTTTAAAGTTCTTGCGCATCTGCGCTACGGCCTCACGAATCTTAGGGATTGCACCATCTGGTAAAT
>WLHF01000032.1 GCA_009702835.1 Actinomycetota bacterium | reverse complement strand
GGAACATCGCCAAAAGCGCGGCCTTCGAGGCGAACGTAGGCCCACTTGCGATCATCTAGCCATGGAATGTAGTCAGAAGGTCCGATGTGAACATTCTTATCTCCCATGTCATGGTCTAACTGAGATGTAACCGAGTTAGTCTTTGAAATCTTTTTGGATTCAAGACGATCACGCTCGAGCATGTTCTTGAAATCCATGTTTCCACCTACGTTTAACTGGTAAGTACGATCTAAGTGCACTCCACGATCTTGGAACAACTTAGCCATAATGCGGTGCGTAATAGTTGCACCAACTTGGCTTTTAATGTCATCTCCAACAATTGGAAGACCCGCATCAGCAAATTTCTTTTCCCAGACTGGGTCAGATGCGATAAATACTGGGAGTGCGTTTACAAAGGCACAACCAGCATCGATTGCACACTGCGCGTAGAACTTAGCTGCAACCTCAGAGCCAACAGGCAGGTAACAGATGAGAACCTCTACCGCCTCATCTTTTAAAACCTTGACCATGTCTACGGCCGGTGCATCTGACTCTGTAATCGTCTCTTTGTAATACTTTCCAAGTCCATCATTTGTAACTCCACGCATGACTGTTACACCAGTCTTTGCAACGTTACTAAATTTAATAGTGTTATTTTCGCTAGCCCAGATAGCATCGGCTAAATCTAAACCGACCTTCTTGGCATCAACGTCGAATGCTGCAACGAACTTGATGCTAGAGATGTGGTATCCCCCAACAACAGCGTGCATGAGCCCTGGTATCTCTTGATCAATGGCAGCGTCCTTGTAGTAGGTCACTCCTTGAACTAAAGAGTTGGCACAGTTTCCTACGCCAATTACTGCAACACGGATGTCGCCTTTACCGGTTGTTATGTTCACTTTACTTCCTCTCGGTTTTTATCATGTCTTCTAGCCAAGTGATCTCTCGATCAGCTGACTCCAGTGAGTGACGTCGCCACTCCTCTAGATATCTATCTATTCCGATCGGTGACTTCTCGAGTTCACCGCGCAGAATCTCTGCCTTTTCCTTAAGGCGACGATGACGTCCCTCAAGAATTCTCACTCTGTTCTTTGACGAAGTTGGGGAAAAGAATGCAAAACGAATTTCGAAGCCTTCGTCCTCCCACGTGTCAGGGCTGACGGTTTCAGTCAGATCAGAAAAACGAGCTAAACCTTTATCTGTAATCGCATAGACAATTCGCGAGCGCCGTGATGTGGCCTCAACAAGAGTTTCAGCGATTACACCGGCCTCCATCATTCGACGCAGCTGGGGGTAGAGAACTGAAAATGAGAGCGCACGAAATGGTCCAAATATTGTGCCCATCCGCTTGCGCAGCTCGTAGCCATGAAGGGGGCTCTGGGATAGCAGGCCAAGGAGTGCGAACTCAAGTGAGTCACTGCGAGAGCGCATAGGGCCTACCTCCATCCTGGGACTATCGGACTATATATCGAATCGATATATCAAGGCGTAATCTATTGCGATACGTGCGCCCCTGCAACTCCACCACACGTGAGCCTGGCCATAGAGCTAGCCACGGTCGCCTTCTAAAGCCTGATACCTAGACTGCTCCCATGGTGATTCCATCGCGGCTTGCTGAGTACATCGTGGCCGCGATGGTCATCATCTTGGCACCTGGCCCCAGCGTTCTATTTGTTATCGCCCGCGCCATCGCATGGGGGCGAAAGGTTGCAGTATTTACAGTTGCCGGCAATGTCACGGGCGCCTTTGTTCTCTCCACATTTGTAGCCTTTGGATTAGGTCCCATTCTTCAGCGATCAGAGATTGCATACATAGCCATCCAATGGGCAGGTGGTCTCTATTTAATCTATTTAGGAGTCGATGCAATTAGACATCGAGAGGTACATGCTGCAGATATGACCAATCAGGGCGATATCGCACCGAGCGTTAGAAAATCTATTCGCGATGGCTTCTGGGTTGGGGCTCTTAACCCCAAGGGTCTAGTTTTTTACGCCGCTATCTTGCCGCAGTTCATCGATCGCGAACGTGGCCACGTAACTGGGCAGTTAATTTTATTAGGTGCAATCTTTTCAACCCTTGCCTTCATCTCCGATGGTTCGTGGGGATTGCTGGCAGGCACGGCGCGTCAATGGTTAGCTACCGATCCAAAGCGTTTAGAGAGGCTGCGGGCAACGGGTGGTTCGATCATGATTATCTTGGGCCTTGCAGTTCTTATCTCGGCAGTTGTCAGTGGCTAGAGAGAGAATACATCTATGAAAAAACCTAGCAAGCCAGCTCGCGAAAATATCTCTCCCTCGGATTTAACCTTTGCTCTCTCCACATGTAAGCGCTGTCTGTGGATTAAATACTGGTACAAACTCATTATGCCGGGCCAGTTTCCGCTCGTTGGAACATTTGCAACGATGCAGGAAGAGCATTTTCACAACGCAGATATGCCCACAATCGATCCATCACTTCGCCCAGGAACTATCTCTAAGTGGGGCGAATGGGTAAAGAGCAGACCCTTGACAATAAATGGCGCAGATACTCGCTGGCGCATCTTAGGAAAATACGATCTTGTTTCAACCAATGACGATGGAACCATAGGTCTTATCGACTGCAAGGTTTCAGATAGTGCGCGTGACAACGGCGCCTTCTACTCTCCACAGTTAGAGGCCTATGCATACTCATTGGAGAATCCAGCTGCCGGTAAGGGGCAGAGCGTTGCATCTATTGGTCTGCTGGTCTGGAACCCCGAGTCGGCCATTGGTGAGTCACAAGAGAGCTACGGCTTTGGTGTGCGTCAAAAATATCTCCCAGTTGAACGTGATATTCCAAAATTTCTTGCAACAATCGCCGACTTCATTAATGTACTCGAAGGTGAACTTCCAGATGCCGGTCCAGAGTGCACGACCTGTTCCTATCTCATCGCTCGCAACGCTTTAGATAGAGTTTAATCCTCTTCGCCAGAGACATTAATATCATCTGGCTTACTCTTCTTTGGTGCGTAGATATCAATATATTCTTGGCCCGACATCTCTTGAATCTTCTTCATGATTTGATCGGTGACAACACGCAGATACTGCAAATCTGTTGAGTCACCTTCAAAGTACATAGGTTCACCAAAGATCATTCCAACGCGATGTAGATTTGGAATGATCTTTCCAGTGGGTTGAATCTTGTCGGTATTAGACATCGCTACTGGAATAATCGGTGCGCCAGATTCGATTGCAAGACGTGCTATTCCTGTTCGACCTTTATATAAACGTCCATCGGGTGAGCGAGTGCCTTCCGGATAAATTCCAAGGCAGTTACCCTCGGCTAGAATCTTTAAGCCTGTTAGCAGGGCCGCCTCACTGCGGCGTCCACCCGATCTATCTACCGGCACTTGGCCAAGGGCGATAAAGGTGAGCTTCTTTAATAATCCCTTAGGGCCAGGTGATGTGAAGTACTCACTTTTGGCGAGAAAAGTTACTTTGCGCGGAACGACTAGGGGCATAAAGATTGAGTCACTAAATGAGAGATGGTTTGAGGCGATAATTACGGGCCCTTTACCTGGCACGTTGCGTAGACCTTTGACCTTGGGTCTAAAGGCGCTCATTAAAAAGGGTGTCAAAAAAGCTCGCAGGACCCCATAGGGAAGGTTATTGAGCACCTTCCTAATTTAGCCGCTATTGCTCCGTATGACACTATCTGAGGGTGAGCAACGAGCCGATAAGCCCTAAAGATGATGGATTCGATGAGGAGGAGCTCATCCGCAGCGAGTTTGATTCTATTGTCTCTGGACTCTCCCTCGATGAGTCAGCGCCTTCAACATATTTAGATGAACTAGATCGAATAGATCGCGATGATCGATTTGTTGCACCTAATCCCCCAACCCAAACTCCACGCTCATTCTTTTTATCAGCAAAGCGCGCGATACTTCGATGGTTAAAGCGCCCCTTTCACGATAATGATGGAGTCGAACTATGAGTAATTTTCGTTGGGGCATTTTAGGTACAGGTGGAATCGCGCAAGCATTTGTCGATGATTTAAAACTTGCGCCAGGACACTCGATTGGCGCAGTTGGTTCGCGCACATTGAGCAAAGCTGCAGCCTTTGCAAAGGATTTATCTGCTGCCACTGCATATGGAAGTTATCAAGAGCTAGTCAACGATAGCGCCGTTGATGCAATCTATATTGCCGCTCCACATCCCGTGCATCAAGAACTCACATTATTGGCACTTAATGCTGGTAAACCAACCTTGTGCGAAAAACCATTTGCAATCTCGGCTACGCAAGCAGAGCGAATGGTTGATGCAGCTGCGCGAAATAATGTTGCTCTCCTTGAAGCGATGTGGATGCGCTATTTACCGCATATTGCACAACTACGTGAAATCTTAAGTAGTGGAGTACTTGGGGAGATTCAAACTGTAGAGGCAGATCATGGTCAGCGTTTAGCCGATCAAAATATTTCTCGATTAACTGACCCGGAATTGGGGGGCGGTGCGCTATTAGATCTTGGAATCTATCCCGTCTCTTTTGCTCACCTTATTCTTGGCACTCCATCTGCAATCACTGCCCGAGCAGTAAAGACCGATCGCGGAGTAGATGCACAGACAAGTGCTATCTTCGATTATGCCAATGGCGCACAAGCAGTGATTAATACGACGATGATCGCACAAACACCATGTCGGGCAGTCGTCAGCGGCTTACTAGGTCGCCTTGAAATCGATCGCACTTTTTACAACCCTGCCGCGATGCGCGTAGTTCTATTTGATGGCACCACAACTGAGTATCCCAATACATACGTGGGCCACGGTCTGCGTGAGCAAGCAATTGAAATGGCGCGGGTTGTGCGCGCTGGATTATTGCAATCACCTCTAATGCCGTGGAGTGAGACAATCGCCGTAATGAAGACGATGGATGAGATTAGAAAACAGATTGGCCTTCAATACCCTTTTGAAAACTAAAGGCGCGCTAGATCGGCAACGCCTACTAGACCCGCCTCGTTTCCTAATTCAGCCGAGATAATTCGCGGATAAGGGTGCTTGCCGGCAAAGGGCATGGTGCGCTCTAGGGCCTGGCGCGTTGGTGCCAATAAAATCTCACCCGCATCGATTACTCCCCCACCGATGATCACACATGCTGGATTTAAAACTACCGATAGCGCTGCGATTCCGGCGCCGAGCCACTGGCCTGTTGTATTGAATGCAGCTAAAGCAACTGGATCCCCATCGCGTGCAGCATCGGTGATCGCCTTTCCAGTTAAACCAGCAACTGTGCCATCGCCGCGAGATAACAAATTACGTGCAATTTCAGGGCTGGCGTTAATCGCCTCGCGCGCATGGCGCAGAAGTGCATTTCCTGATGCATACTGTTCAAAACATCCTCGCGCACCACATCCACATAAATGTCCATCCGGTACTACGCGCATATGACCAAACTCTGCAGCGGTTCCAAAGGCTCCGCGGTATAGAGCACCATTAACCACAACTCCACCACCGATGCCAGTTCCCACAGTCAACATCATCAAGTGATCTTGATTTCGGCCAGCACCAAATCTTGCCTCGCCCCATGCAGCGGCATTTGCATCGTTTTCGATGATAACTGGAAGCCCAATTAATCGTGTGAGCTCAGAATCTAAATCAACACCATTCCAATCTGCGATATTAGGTGTGGCAAGCATCGTCTTTCGATCAGATGAAACAAAACCTGCCGCCGATACTCCAACGCAAGCGACTGTGTGTTGCTGCATTAGCTCTTTGGCAATTTCGGCAATTGTCTGCGTTAATGCGCTTCCACCTTGGCGCGGTGTATCTTTTCTAGCAGTTGCTAAAACTTTGCCCGACTCGTCAACAACTCCACCCAAAACTTTGCTACCACCAACATCGATACCAATTGTGTATGCCATAGAGGAAAACTACGCTTCGAGCGTTGCTTTAAGTTGTGCTAGCGCGGCATCGATCGTCGCTTTCTCTGCTTTTTGTCGCATCATTGCAGGAATCGGCATTGATAGTGAGACGGAGAGCTCATAAGTAACCTCGGTCGTATCCTCGTCAATGCTCTTGATGGTGTATGAACCATCCATACCTGTTAATAAATCTGCATCATCGAGTGAAAAACTCAATTGCGTTGGGGCGCCAGACCAGTCGTAATCTAAGATGACGCGATCCTTCATCATCCCTGCATCAATGCTCATCTTGACCTTAGTGATACGTCCTTGATCATCCCGGGCCACTGCCTCTGCCGACTTAATCGAGGTCGACCACTCTGGATACTTTTCCAGCGCAAATAACGCCTCTGTGACGAGGGCTACTGGAGCATCGATAGAGATGGTGGAACTACTGGAATCGCTCATGGGGCAAGGCTACCCCCCTTCCCTAAATAATAATTCAGGCACTAGCGTTCGGAGTATGAATGAAATCACTAATCCCGCCCTAGTCCCTGCTGCAACTGCCGGCAACCTCACAAATCTCATCGCCGAACGGGCATGGTTTGAACCAGAGCGCATCATTATGTCTCGCCCACTCGGTGATGGTTGGCAGAGTGTTAACGCAAAAGAGGCCGAAGCGCAGATCCGCGAAACTGCAAAGGGATTAATCGCAGCTGGTGTGAATATTGGTGATCGCATAGCAATCATGTCTCGCACTCGCTATGAATGGACGATTTTAGATTTTGCAATCTGGTTTGCCGGCGCCGTCGTAGTCCCTGTTTATGACACATCATCGGCCGAACAGATCGATTGGATTCTCAATGACTCATCGTCAGTAGGAATCATTGTTGAGACTCCAGCATTGCGAGAGCTAGTTCAGAGCGTTCTACCATCACACACCAAAACCATATGGACAATGACTGAGGATGTATTAAGTACTCTCAAATCCGCCGGTGCTCACATCAGTGATGATGAAATCGATCGCCGTAGAAACTCTCTGCTTCCCGATACGCTCGCAACGCTTATCTATACATCTGGAACAACTGGCAAGCCAAAGGGAGTTGCACTCACTCACAGCAATTTTCTATCCGAGTGTGGAAACGTTGTTCAGGCACATAGCGATTTATTCTTAAAGCCAGGTGGATCTACACTTCTCTTCTTACCTGTGGCTCACGTCTTTGGTCGCATGGTCGAAATCGGTGCGATTGCGGCAGGTCTTCACTTAGCCCACTGCAGTGATCCAGTTGCTCGCTTGTCGATTGACCTCGCCTCCTTTAAGCCAACTTTCGTACTAGCCGTTCCGCGAATCTTTGAAAAGATTTTTAACGGCTCCGAGGCACGCGCAGAAGCTGCAGGTAAGGGAAAGATATTTAGAAAGGCGGCCGATGTTGCGATCGCATACTCAGAAAGCCTTGATAAAAAGGGAGTATCTCCTCTGCTCTCTCTCAAGCACAAACTCTTCGACAAGTTGGTCTACTCCAAAATCCGCGCAGGTATGGGTGGGCGTGTTGAGGCGGCAATCTCTGGGGGCGCCCCTCTTGGTGTGCGTCTTGGCCACTTCTATCGCGGCGCAGGAATAACTATTCTTGAGGGCTATGGATTAACAGAGACAACTGCAGGTGCAACGATTAACACGACGAGTGCGCATCGCGTCGGGTCAGTGGGTCGCCCAGTTCCCGGAACCTCCATCAAGATCGCTGAGGATGGTGAAGTATTAATCCGTGGTCCGATTGTTATGCGTGGGTACTGGCAGAACGATGCCGCCAACGCCGAAGTATTTAACGCCGATCACTGGTTTCAATCAGGAGATCTTGGAAAGTTAGATGACGAGGGCTTCCTCTACATCGTCGGACGCAAGAAAGAGCTCATTGTTACAGCTGGTGGAAAGAACGTTGCCCCGGCAGTTCTAGAGGATCGATTGCGTGCACATCCACTCGTTAGCCAGTGCATGGTCGTTGGCGATAACCAGCCATTCATTGCAGCCCTTGTCACTATTGATCAAGATGCACTGAAGTCATGGGTTGCCAATAACAAAAAGGAGGGCGCCTCTATGGCAGATCTAACGAATGATCCAGATCTAATCTCTGTTGTTCAGACCGCCGTTGATGATGCAAATAAGGCGGTAAGCAAAGCTGAATCGATTCGTAAGTTTGTAATCTTGCCAACTGACTTCACCATTGCAGGCGGACACTTAACGGCCAAGCTTTCAATGAAGCGCGCAGTCATTTCAAAAGAGTTCGCCAAGGAGATTGAACAACTCTTTACAAGCCGCTAGATAAAAAATGTGAGCGCTAATGAGCGAGTCAGGCTCGCACAAGAGTTACATGATGGAATCGCCCAGGATTTAGTTGGCCTGGGCTACTCCATTGATAGTCTTATTAGCGCACCCGGTACTCCTAACGACATACGCGCTGAGCTACGTAGCCTGCGTTTTGCAATGAGTGATCTGGTCGAAAAAGTGCGCAACGAAATCTTTGCGCTCAGATTGAGTAAAGTGATTCTGCCAGCCCAATATGAGCCATCTGTACAGTATGAGTTACAGAAGATATTTGCAGAGCTACTGCGCAACATCCAGGAGCACTCTCAGGCAACATCGATCACCATGAGCCTGCACGATAATGGAGTTGGTGGAGCTGGTATCAAAGAGGGCCACCATGGTTTAACTGGGATTGGCGAACGTGTGAGTGGCTTAGAGGGCGTTTTAGATATCGAATCGACCCAATCAGGTACCCAGATTTCGATAACAGTTCCATGGGTGCGAGCATGACACGAGTTGTAATTATCGATGATCATGCAGTTGTTCGCGAGGGTCTCAAACGTGCACTGATGAGCCATGGCTATGAAATTGCTGCAGAGGCGGCCAGTCTTGCCGAGGCCCGAGCACAGATAGCCTTCGTAAATCCAGATGTAATTGTTGTTGATTTAAATCTTTCAGATGGTAGTGGCTTTGATTTAATCACTTGGGCGCGCGGCATCTCGAAAACTTTAGGGATCGTGGTGCTCACCCTTAACGATAGCGATGCACACTTACTTGCAGCGTTGAATGCTGGGGCAAGTGCCTACATAGTAAAGAGCGCACCGATTATCGAACTAATCGCCGCTATAGAGCACTCAACTAAATCACCTCTGAGCTTTAGTGCTAAAGGGATATCTGCGGCGATGAAGGCGGCAACTCAGAGCTTTAATTTAACTGCCCGTGAGTTTGATGTGCTTGGGCTCTTACCAAGCGGAGCATCTACTAAAGAGATTGCATCTGGGCTTTTCTTATCTCAGGCGACTATTAAGACGCATCTGGCATCGATCTTTAGAAAACTCGAAGTCGCTAATCGCACGGCGGCTGTTAGTAAGGCACGCAAACACAACTTACTCGTTGATTAGATTTTTGAATGCATCGGCCCATATCTGCCAGTGCCATTTTTCTACGATCCATCTGCGCCCAGCTTGACCCATCAATGTGGCCTGCGCAGGGTTATTGAGCAAGTCGATTGCAGCAACGGCGATAGCTGCGCTATCTAAACCATCGACAACGACACCTGTTGTGCCATCAATGACGGCATCTGGGGCGCCACCTGATGCCCCGGCAATGACAGGTAACCCACATGCACTTGCCTCAAGATAGACAATGCCTAAACCCTCGACTTCTAAGCCGAAAAATCGCGAACGCGAAGGCATCGCAAAAATCTCGCCGATACATATGTAGCGCGGAAGATCGGCATACTGAATCCGACCTATAAAACTAATGTGATCTTCGAGTGCATACTTTTTTACTAGTGACTGCAAATGCTTTCGATAAGGCCCCTCACCTATCAACAATAAATGGGCCGTTGGAACCTCTTGCACAATTGCACGCATTGATTCAATTAAACTGTCCTGACCTTTGCGATGGACTAATCGACCGACCGAAACGATTACTTTTTTCTCGCTTAAGCCAAGTGATTCTCGAAGTAATGAAGAGTCAATCGGTGCAAAATGTTCGGTATCGATACCTGGTGCAATCTTTACCATTGCATCAGCCGACTTTGGAGTAAGTGCGCCAGCTATTGCTGTGCGGGTGAATTCGCCTAAGTAAGTAAGTACATCGACGGTCGATCCGATTCGGCGCATTACAAGAGTGAATGGAAATACTTTCGACCACCAGACCTCGTGGCCATGGGTTAAGGCGATAACTCTGCCGACTCCAGCCCGTCGCAACCTCGAAGCCATTAGTGCAAGCGGTGCCGCAGCACCGAAGGCGACGCTTTCTATCTGCTCGTCCTTAATTAATCGCACAATGTTGCCTGTGATTCGGGGTGTGGGCAGCAGAATCTTTGCCCTATCTCTGAGAACACGTACACCGTATTTTTCAAGCCAGGCAGCGTCGTATTCATATGTATCGCCCTGGGCCGAGGTGTAGACGGTTGTAGATCCATGTGGCAAGCGTTCAATCAGTCCAATAATGAAGCTTTCGATTCCGCCTGCGCGTGGACCAAAATCATTGGTAACGAAGAGGGTTTTCTTAGTAACGGCGCGCCCCAACCAGAGCTTTTCGTCCCATATTTAAATCAGTGGTTACCTTCACGCGAGAACCAGAGCGTGGGGCATGCACCATGCGACCGCCTCCTAAGTAGATACCAACATGGGAGATAGGGCGACCAAAAAATAATAAATCGCCGGGCTTGAGCGCTCTTAGTGAGACTTTTTTACCCATGCGCGACTGCGCAGATGATGAGTGCGGCAGTGAGACACCGGCAGCTTGATAGGCGCGCATAGTTAGGCCCGAGCAGTCCCAGGTCACAAGTCCAGCAGCGCCAAATACATATCGATCACCGATCTGCTTAAGTGCATATTTAAGTGCAATACCAGCTCGTCCTGAAACACCATTGGCGCCTGCTGCTGCGGCAAGAGAGGATGCTTGATCGGCATCCTCTTGGGCGGCTGCTAACTTTGCTAATCGTTCGCGATCCTCTTTTTTTAACTTTGAGAGGAGAAGCTCAGCCTCTTTTAACTTAGATAAAGCCAATGCCGATTGGGCTGCGAATTTTTTCTGCGCCGCTGCAACGAGAGCTAACTTGTCATTGACCGTCAACGTTGTTGCACTTAATCGCTGCTGCGCAGCTTGATACTTTCGAAGTTGAGCAGATTTTCCCCGCGTGATTGCATCTAAGGCACCAGCCGATGAGAGATAGAGCGTTGGATCGCTAGAAAAGAGAAGCTCCAGACCCTGGCTCAACGTTCCGGATTTATATTGCTCAACTGCAATTGTTCCCAGTGATTTTTGTAGAGCCGATAAGCTCGCTCCCTGCACCTCGGCCTTGGCCTTAATTCCGCTGAGCGTTTTGGTTAAGATCGCTAACTTTACTTTCGCCTCTTGCGCCCCTTCAGCCGCCGTCGTTGCATCCTCCTCTAACGCCCGCACTTTGGCCTGGACCTCCTCTAAAGAGGGAGTTGCATGTGCCGGAGTGGCGATGAGGGAGGGGCCAGCAACTGCCAAGGCCGCAAGGGCGATAAACAGGGGCTTGGCTAGTGACATAGCCGAAAGGCTAACTACCTTTAGCGGCACTGCTCAACTTCTGAGCGTACTTTTCTCTGTGAAATAGCACCGAAACTGGAATGCTAGCGCCATGAGTACCTGCGCCTCCCTCGTAGTAGGCGCTGATGGTTCAACTAGCAAGGCCGGTTCTTCGCGTGGCGTCGGCTCGAGTGCAGATCGCTCTGTATTTCTGGCCCGTCGTGCAGAGTTCGATGTGATCATCATCGGTGGAAATACTGCTCGCAATGAACCATATGCACGCACACCTGTCGCACTCGTTGTTCTTTCACGATCAGATTTAAATCCAGTTGCTGAAAATCCCAAATCGCATCTCTGGAACACAACTCCGGCCCAAGCTATTGCGCGTGCACGCCAAGAGTTTGGTCCGCGAATTTTAATTGAAGGTGGTGGCGCCCTTTTAACTGAACTTCTCGCCGATCGACTTATAGATGAGTTCTTCTTAACAGTGACCCCAGAGCGCGGGGGCGAAAACATATTTGATTGGCGCCAAGTTCTCAATCACTTT
>WLHF01000031.1 GCA_009702835.1 Actinomycetota bacterium | reverse complement strand
TCGGTTGCAACGAAGCGATCATTAGGGGAGGCCTCTGGGTCGGCAATAATATTTGCTAACTGTTGCAGATGATCAGGACGTAAGTAATGCGAAATATCATGAATTGCTTCGGCAGTGAGTTTTTCAAGGGCAGAGGGCTCGACCTGCACAAACTCTTTATCGCCAAGCTTTATAACACTCACGCCCTCGGTACTTACAAGGCGATACTTGGTCTCATCTTTTCCAAGGGGCAAGAGCTCAGAGTATGAAAAGTTTGGCATAACGGCCTACGGCTTAACCGCATCTAACTTCTTTTTAGCCCCATCCAGCCACTCTTGGCAGAGCTTTGCTAACTCTTCGCCACGCTCCCAGAGCTTTAGAGACTCCTCCAGTGTTGCACTTCCGGTTTCAAGGGCGCTTACGACTTCGGCCAGCTCATCGCGTGCGGCCTCGTATGAAATCTTCTTTTCAACCATGGGCTAAATCTACTCCTTCACGCTATTGGTAGTCACTGTGGCATTGCTCTCGCCCTTAGCGAAGCGAAGGCGCAGTAAATCACCAGGTTTTAACCTTTTGGCATCACGTGCAATCTCTCCAGTAGTTAACTGAACAACTGAGTAACCACGATCTAATGTGGCTTGAGGTGAGAGCGCGCGGACACGGGCCTTAATCTGCACAAGCTCCTCTTTAGCTAATTTGAGTTGACTACCAAAGCCGCGATGAGATCTTTCTCGAAGGGCCAGAATAATCTCAGCACGAGAGGTAATGAGCACATGCGGATCTTTCATAACTGGGCGATCTCTAAAGCCAGCGATGCGTGAGCTTTCTAAATCAATTAGGTTCATTAATTTTCGGCGGGCCCGCTCGCGCAGCCCTGCAATCATCTCAATCTCCTCGACGATATCTGGTACTACATGCTTGGCAGCATCTGTTGGCGTCGATGCACGAAAATCTGCAACGAGATCAAGAAGCGGTGAATCCTTTTCATGGCCAATAGCACTCACAATTGGGGTTAAGCAGGATGCAGCAAGGCGGACTAATCCCTCATCACTAAATGGCAGTAAGTCCTCAAAAGAGCCACCACCACGTGTAATTACAATTACATCGACATCGGAATCGGCTTCGAGTTCGCGAAGAGCAGCCGATACTTCAGTAACTGCAGCTGCGCCCTGCACGGTGACCTCGCGGATTTCAAATACAACGCTAGGCCAACGCCGCTTGGCGTTTTCAACGACATCTTTTTCGGCATCGGTATTTCGCCCGCAGATTAGACCAACCTTTTTGGGTAAGAGCGGAAGTCTGACTTTGCTATCTGAATCAAATAAACCTTCAGCGGCCAGCAGATTTTTAAGCGCTTCTAATCTTGCTAATAACTCTCCAACACCGACCTGTCTAATTTCACGGGCAGATAAAGTTAGTGAACCATTTTTTGTGTACCAACTTGGCTTTGCATATATAACGACGCGGGCATTTGCTGGTAGTGGTTGGGCAGCAGCGATTACTGATTTGTGGCACATCACCGATAGAGACATGTCTTGGCTGGGATCGCGCAGACGAATAAATGCCATGGAGCCACTGCGCTCATTGAGTTCGCTGATTTCGCCTTCAACCCATATTGGGCCTAAGCGATCGACATACTCTTTTATTGCTTCAGTGACCACCGCTACCGTTGCCGGAGCCTCACTTGAAGTTTCGAACATGGGATGAGCCTAATAGACTCAGGCCCATGGTTAAGAGAGTTCTTCTTGCTGCGCCGCGCGGCTATTGCGCCGGTGTTGATCGCGCCGTTGTCACCGTTGAAAAAGCGCTTGAGCTTTATGGCGCGCCCGTCTATGTGCGCAAGCAGATCGTCCATAACGTTCACGTTGTTGCCAGCCTTGAAGCAAAGGGCGCGATCTTTGTCGATGAGACCGATGAAGTGCCGCAGGGTAAGACTGTTGTCTTTTCTGCCCATGGTGTAGCACCGAGTGTTCATAAAGAGGCGGCAGATAGAAATCTCAAGACGATCGATGCAACATGTCCCTTAGTGACAAAGGTGCACCATGAAGTCCGCCGCTTTGCCGCCGAAGATGCAGAGATTTTACTGATAGGTCACCACGGCCACGAAGAGGTTGAGGGCACGGCCGGTGAGGCTGTTGGACAAGTGAGAATCGTCGATGGCTTAGATGGTGCGCGCACCGTTGTGCCAACGCCTGGCAAGAAATTAGCCTGGCTATCACAGACCACCTTGAGTGTTGATGAGACCTTATCGACCGTTGCGATTTTAAAGGAGCGCTTTCCCGATATTCAAGATCCACCGAGTGATGACATCTGTTATGCAACACAGAATCGACAAGAGGCGATCAAAGCGATCTCGGTTAAGGCTGATTTAGTTATTGTCGTTGGCTCACAAAACTCATCTAACTCGGTGCGCTTGGCTGAAGTGGCACTGGAGTATGGGGCGAAGGCGGCGCACTTAGTTGACTACGCCCAAGAGATTCAAGAGCACTGGCTCAATGGTGTTGAAACTATCGGTCTTACAAGTGGCGCTTCGGTGCCAGAGATCTTGGTCGATGATGTCTTGGCCTGGTTGGCAGAGCGCGGCTTTGGCGATGTTGAAACAGTTACCGCAATGCAAGAGTCGCTGCTATTTTCACTCCCGCCAGAGCTTCGAAAAGATTTAAAGGCTGCCGGTAAGAGTTAATTAAGCTCGGGGCTTGGAAGGCTTATTTTTTGCCTTTGCATTAAGAAAAACAAACCAGCCATAGGTTGCACCGATTATTAAAAATGGTGCCTCACTGGCAAGGGCTGCGACTACACCGATACCAAGGCGAGATGGTCTAAAGCCTTCGAGCAGCAATGTCCAAAAAATCGCAGCGGCGGCAAAGGCAAGTGGCGGGGTAACGGTTGCAACATAGGTTGTTCCAGGGCGGCCAAAGCGGATACCACCGAAAAAAGAGAGAAGAATTATTACGCCAGTGATGATGCCGACACCGTTGCGCAGCCAGAGCTCGATAAAGGTAAAAAAGCCGATGAAGAAGGCCTGTAGTACAACAATGCCCTGCTTCTTTAAGCCCGGCCCCTGAATAGCAATTTTACCGATGGTGCTCATCTATTTATCCTCATCACTGACCTCTTCGGCATCGATGAAATCATCATCGCTACCAATCTCATCGCTCTTTAACTCTCGCACCGATGCAGGTGCCTCGGGATACTCAATAGCGAGTTTATCTTTATCACCCGATACACCCAAGTTATGAATTCGGCGGGCAGGGCTGAGCACAGTCTTTTCAGCTGTCGGTACTAAATCCTCATACGCCTTTGCCGTTGTTGTAATCGCTTTTCCAACGGCGACGATCTTGGTGTGTAGCAGAGTAATATTTTTTAGAAAAGCACTTGCAACCTTTTGAATCTCATCGGCGTTTTCTGCCAACTTATTGCGCGTAAAGATATAGCCGATAGTGCGCAGCAAGGCCATCATCGATGTTGGGGTTGCAACGGTGACTCCTACCTTAAAGGCTTTTTCCAAGAAGTTAGGATCGATACGAAGCGCCTCTGATAACAGCGTTTCAAAGGGCACAAAGAGCACAACAAAGTCGGGGGAGCCGGCAGATTTGTGATAGCCACGCTTTGCAAGGGCCTCAACGTGCTTGAGTAAATCCTTTGTGTGCGCTTGTAATAACTCGTCACGATCACCAGAACCTGCTGGATCAAAGGCCTCAATAAAGCGATCAAAGGGAAACTTAGAGTCGATAAATATCGAACTTCCACCGGGCATCTTCACCGTGATATCTGGAATACCCGATGAGTCGGCATCGCTCATTCCCTTCTGTCTGCTGTATTCGTGGCCCTCGCGAAGTCCTGCGCCTTGCAGCAGAAGCTCAAGTTGTGCCTCACCGAACTTTCCACGTGTTTGATTATTTGAAAGCGCCCCTGCGATTTTCTTTGTCTCATCAAAGATGGACTCTGATGCACGGCGCATCTCGTTAATAGTCGTCTCTAGCTTTGCCTCGGCCTCAGTGCGGATTCGATTGGCCTCATTAGATTGAGTGGAGAGTTTTTGCACCGACTCCTTCATCGCATTGAGTTCGGCATTTAATTTAACGGCCGATTCAGTTTTGCCGCGCTCGTCCGCCAACTGAGATTTGTAATCATCGAGTAGTGCGCGCTCAGCCGTTGCATCCCCAGATCTCATCGCTCGAAATAGATAGCCGATTGCACCGCCGGCAAGCAGGCCGATCAGAAGTGTCACTACATATGTGGGCATGGGGCTATCGTGGCAGGGCGCACTGACAATTGCGCGTAGGCTCTACCCCTTATGACTCTGTCTATCGGAATCGTCGGCATGCCAAACGTGGGTAAATCCACCCTCTTTAACGCCCTGACGAAAAACAACGTCCTAGCCGCCAACTATCCCTTTGCCACGATTGAACCTAACGTCGGCGTTGTGGGCGTGCCCGATACGCGCTTGGCCGCCCTTGCCACAATCGTTGGCTCGCAAACCCTGCTTCCTGCCACTGTCTCATTCGTCGATATCGCCGGAATTGTAAAAGGGGCATCAGAGGGTGCCGGACTTGGTAATAAGTTCTTGGCCAATATCCGCGAAACCGATGCGATCTGTCAGGTCATCCGGGTCTTTAGTGATGGCGATGTTATTCACGTCGAGGGCCGAGTCGATCCTGCAAGTGATATGGAGATTATCAATACCGAATTAGCGCTCGCAGATTTACAGACAATTGAAAAGGCTCTGCCCCGACTTGAAAAAGAGGCGCGCGTTAACAAAGAGCGCCAACATGTGGTCGATGCCGTTAAAGAGGCCGAGGCCGTACTTAACTCAGGCAAACCATTATCTAGTAGCAAAGTTGATTTAACACTTGTCTCCGAACTACATTTATTAACGGCCAAACCATTTCTCTATGTCTTTAACGTCGATGCCGCCGAACTTAACGATGCCGAACTGCGCACTAAGTTAGCCGCCCTTGTCGCACCGGCTGAGGCGATTTTTCTCGATGCTAAGACCGAGGCCGAATTAGCAGAGCTCAGCGATGACGATGCGCTCGAACTTTTACAGTCGATTGGGTTGGAAGAGCCAGGCCTTGCAACGCTGGCCCACGTTGGTTTCCGTACCCTTGGTCTGCAAACATATTTAACGGCTGGACCTAAAGAGGTTCGCGCTTGGACGATTCATAAGGGCGATACTGCGCCCATGGCAGCTGGTGTCATTCATACCGATTTCCAAAAGGGTTTTATTAAAGCTGAAATTGTTTCTTATGATGATTTAATCGCAGCAGGATCCATGGCTGAGGCAAAATCAAAGGGCAAAGTGCGCATGGAGGGCAAGGATTACATCATGCACGACGGTGATGTCGTTGAGTTTAGGTTCAACGTTTAGCCACTCTTTTGAAATTAAGCGCCGGTGTAGTACTTTCCGATCTCAGTCAAAGCCTTATCCAGCATTTCAAGCCCGAGTTTGGCATCTTCAACTGAGATATTGCATGGTGGACACAGATGAATGCGGTTGAAGTTATTAAATGGCATCAGGCCATTCTTCTTACAGGCCGCTACTAACTCATTCATTGCAGCACTCGATGCACCGTATGGCGCAAGGGGTTCGTGAGTTGCTCGATCACTGACCATATCAACGCCCCAAAAAACACCTGCGCCACGGATATCTCCAATGACTTTGTGCTTCTTAGCTAGCTCGATAAGGCCGGGCCCTAGGATTTTTTCGCCAATCATGGTGGCATTCTCAAGCATCTTCTCTTCCTTCATGACATCGATAGTTGCAACGGCAGTTGCACATGCCAATGGGTGGCCCATGTATGTCAGGCCGCCCGCAAATACTTTCTCATCAAATGTCTTTGATACCGGTTCGCTAATGACTACGCCACCGAGTTGGATATAACCCGATGTAACGCCCTTTGCAAAGGTAATTAAATCTGGAACCACTGAGCTATGTTGGTAAGCAAACCATTTCCCGGTGCGGCCAAAGCCCGACATAACTTCATCGGCGATCCACAAAAGATTGTACTTATCGCACAATGCGCGAACACCTTCAAGGTAGCCCTTCGGCGGCATTAATACACCGGCAGTACCCGGCACTGATTCAAGTAAGACTGCTGCGATTGTGCCGGGGCCTTCAAAGATAATCGTCTGCTCTAGATGTTCTAACGCCCTCTTGCACTCTTCGGCCTCATCTTTGGCCCAAAAAGCGGTGCGATATAAATATGGTCCCCAGAAATGTACGTGACCGAAGGCAAACTCATTAGGGAATCTACGTGGATCACCCGTTGCATTTATTGCCGCTCCTGTGTTGCCGTGATATGAACGATATGTCGAAAGCACTTTGTGCTTATGGGTATGCATGCGTGCCATACGAATCGCGTTTTCAATCGCATCGGCACCGGCGTTAGTAAAGAAGACCTTTGCAAAGTTTCCGCCGGCTAATTCAACAATACGTTGAGCCGCTTCATTGCGCGCATCATTTGCATGTTGTGGTGCAACGGTTGTGAGTATTTCGGCCTGGGCTTGAATCGCCTTAATAACTTTAGGGTGCTGGTGGCCGATATTTGTAAAGACTAGTTGAGATGAGAAATCCAAATAAACCTTGCCAGCATGATCCCAAAAGCGTGAGCCCGAACCACTTGCAATCGGCATTGGTGAAATCGCACCTTGGGCCGACCATGAGTGAAAGACATACTTATGGTCTGCAGCGCTAACGGCGGCTTGCTTATCTGGATCACTGATTGGTGTTGTCATCACACTGGCCTTTTAACTAGTAGGTGGCGCCATCTTAACGCTCTGAAGTAGATTGCGCCTATGGATCAGATCACGCATTGGATCAACGGCGCCCTAGATACTTCCAAGCCAGAACGTAGCGGTGATATTTACAACCCCGCAACAGGCAAAACTACTAAGAGCGTTGCATTTGGTAACGCTGCAACCGTTGATCGCGCAGTTAATGCCGCCACCATTGCCTTTGCCGAATGGCGCCACAGCTCACTGACTAAGCGCACACAGGTACTTTTTGCATTTCGCGAGCTAGTTGCGCAGAATAAAGAGAGGATCGCAGCCCTTATTACCGATGAGCATGGGAAAGTATTAAGTGATGCTGCAGGAGAAGTTACACGTGGCCTTGAAGTTGTTGAGTTTGCCTGCGGAATCCCACATTTATTAAAGGGTGGTTTCTCTGAAGAGGTCTCAACTGGTGTTGATGTCTATTCAATCCGCCAAGCACTTGGCCCAGTTGCAATTATCTCCCCCTTTAATTTTCCAGCGATGGTACCGATGTGGTTTTTCCCAGTTGCAATCGCCTGTGGTAATACCGTAATTGTTAAGCCATCAGAGAAAGATCCCAGTGCTGCAATGTTTATGGCCAAGCTTTGGAAAGAGGCGGGTCTGCCCGATGGTGTCTTTAACGTTGTGCACGGTGATAAAGAGGTTGTCGATGCGCTACTTACACACAAAGGAATTAAATCGATTTCATTTGTCGGCTCTACTCCAATTGCGCGTTATGTTTATGAGACCGGAACTAAAGCTGGCAAGCGTGTACAAGCTTTAGGTGGGGCGAAAAATCATATGGTTGTTTTACCCGATGCCGATTTAGAATTGGCTGCTGATGCCGCGATTAACGCTGGCTTTGGTTCGGCTGGAGAGCGCTGTATGGCGATCTCTGCAATCGTTGCAGTTGAGCCGATTGCCAGTGCTCTCGTTGCACGGATTAAATCCCGTATGGCAAATATTAAAACTGGTGATGGAACACAGGGCTCTGACATGGGTCCACTTGTTACTGCAGTTCACCGCGACAAAGTCGCCTCATACATTGAAGCCGGTGCAAAGGCCGGTGCAACTCTTGTCGTTGATGGCCGTGCGCTTGAAATTGCTGGAGATGGTTTCTGGCTTGGGCCAACACTCTTCGATCATGTCACCCCGGATATGTCTATATATAAGGAAGAGATCTTTGGCCCAGTATTAAGTGTTCTGCGTGTTAATACCTACGATGAAGCGTTAGCGCTAGTTAATAGCCATGAATATGGAAATGGAACTGCAATCTTTACTAATGATGGAGGCGCAGCTCGCCGTTATCAAAACGAGGTTGAAGTCGGCATGGTCGGCATCAACGTACCAATTCCTGTGCCAATGGCTTACTACTCATTTGGTGGCTGGAAGAACTCATTATTTGGTGATTCACATGCACATGGCACTGAAGGTGTTCATTTCTTTACTCGCGGCAAAGTTGTTACAAGCCGTTGGCTCGATCCAAGCCATGGTGGAATTAACTTAGGTTTTCCTCAAAACGATTAAGTAGCAAGCTTAATTAATTCATCACCGACGGTTATGAGTCCGGGTTGCAGGCAGGTTGCATAGATTCCAAAGTTAAAGCCCAGACCAAAACGTGACTCTTGGCGACCCCGGTAATCACCGATGAGTTTTAGAGTTTTTAAATCAACGCTGCCACTATCTGGGTTTCTAGTTGTTGCTACACATCGCTTGACTGGGCCACCCGCTCGGATTATTGCGCTACCAACCGAAAACTCTTGATCTGCCCACGTATCTTCTTCATGTGCACCAGTTCCATCTACTTGGATAAGCATTCGAAAGCGCCTGGCATCTATCACTCCCATTTGCGCAGAATCCTCTAAGGCTTTGATCGAGGCGCTACTGACTAACGATAATGGCTCAACATCGCTACCGTTGCGGCCCTTACTTGTTTTAATTAATCTAACTTTCTTGCCAAGGCGCTCTGAGATTAATTCATCCCATGGTCCGGCAATTAAATTCCCCTCAACATCCCACGCATCAAAGAAGTTGCCAGCTTGCTGCTGACCTTCATTAACACTGCCTTGCGCAACGACTTGGCCATTTTCAATAATTGATAGGGTTGCGTTATTGGCATCGTATTGTGCAAATAGTGAGACCAAAGCACCCTCTTTAGTGATTGAAACTAAAGCATTCTCATGATCGACAAAGAAGAATTCACGATCTCCGACTGCACCTCGTTCGGTAACTTCAATGGAGTGTGGATGGTTGATTTGAAAGCCTTTAACAGCGGTGGTGGACAGACGGGTCACTTTCATATTAAGTAAGATTAATACAAAAGTACATCAATTGAGCCTTAAATAGAGGATTGATTTCTTTTATACCGAAAAGGGCCAAGTTGGAATCAATGAAATTAACACTACGCCTGGCCTTACTGAAACTCCAGGTAATTAGGCCCAATTACAAGATTTCCAAGCAGCTCGTAACTGTTGAGTGATTAAATATCTTAGTTTTTAACTCGCAGTAAAGGCGCCGTCAAACATGTTGGTCCGCCATCGCCTTTAACAGCTACGTTATTGCCTACAAAGAGATGAACTTCAACACCTGCAGCTCGCAACTTCTCTTCGATTTCAGGGTTTCCGGCGGCAAGGACTACAACGTTTGGTCGAACTGTTAGAACATTGCTGCCTTGTGTAAGCATCTCTTTTTCGCTAACCGTAAACCATGTAATACCGCGAGATTGCAAAAACATAAGTAGTCGAGCAGGTGCAAGCGGCTCATAGACAACTGCTTTGTCATAGGAGATTGGAGATAGAACGCTCATCAAGTGAAGGACTGCTCCTGGGCCTTCATAGTGTGGCAAATCAAATGAATGGAGTTCAACACCAAAGGGTCTCAACATCTCTCGGATCTGTTCTATACCTGCCGTATTAGTTCGATAGCTGTGACCAATGAGTAAGGTTTTATCATCGAGCCAAACTTTGTCTCCACCGTCGGCAAATGCGGGCTCTGTAAGCTCACCCAGAATCGGCACGCCCATGCGCTCTAGAACTTTACGAAACTGTGCTGGCTCTGGTGATCTAACTGGTTTTGCCATACGAAGCAAAATCGCCCCGTGCGGAGTCATAATCATTGGGTCGTGCATATAGACGGCATCGACAAGACCTTCAACTGACTCTGCAACTTCGACTTCACACCCAAGGCTTTCTAGAAGTTGGGTAAATGATTTGTGTTCTTCAGTAAGTGAGTCGAGATCAGGCATACGCCAAAATCCCTCTTGTACGAATTTACCGACAGTAGTTGGCGTGCGAACTAGGACGCGGGCAAGATTTGAAACCATATCAGCCGTGCCCCATGCAGAATCATTTGAAGGTGTCATATGCGTGCCAAAGTATCAGAGTTATTAGGTGTGTGGGATTTAAAAAGCGCTTGATATACGTATGAAGATAGGGGTTGATTTCGCCATATGCACTGCCAAAGGTAGAATATCTGCGTGCGGTCGAATTATTGGCCTCAGTAATACCTAAATCGTTGGATAGAGGCAGGGCCTGATAACGGCTGGCTTCACTAGGAAAGTAGTTTTCGTGGCCAAGACCCAAGCACACCTTAAAGATCTGCCAGTTAAAAAGCGCGAGAACCTTCGTAACGTTGCGATCATCGCCCACGTTGACCATGGTAAAACAACTCTCGTTGATGCGATGTTGTGGCAGTCAGGTGCATTTGCAGCTTATAAGAAGCAGGGCGAAGGCCAAGAGCGCATGATGGATTCAATGGATCTAGAGCGCGAAAAGGGAATTACGATTCTTGCTAAGAACACAGCCGTTAAGCGCGGGGATACGATCGTTAACATTATTGATACTCCGGGCCACGCCGATTTTGGTGGCGAAGTAGAGCGCGGATTAGAAATGGTCGATGGCGTTATCTTGTTGGTGGATGCATCAGAGGGTCCATTGCCACAAACACGCTTTGTTTTGCGTAAAGCACTCGAGAAGAATCTTCCAGTTATCTTGCTTATCAATAAGGTCGATCGCTCAGATTCACGTATCGCCGAAGTTGTTGATGAGACCTACGAACTATTTTTAGATTTAGATGCCAATGAATCACAGATTGAGTTTCCAGTTGTCTATGCATGTGCAAAAGCTGGCCGTGCATCATTGACACGCCCAGCAGATGGCGGAATGCCGGTAGAAGAAAACCTTGATGTTTTATTCGACACAATCTTTAGCGCGATTCCAGCTCCTGAATATCATGAAGGTGCACCGTTGCAAGCCCACGTTACCAACCTTGACTCATCCCCATTCCTTGGCCGCTTAGCTCTATGTCGCGTGCGCGAAGGTGTTATCAAAAAGGGTCAGAACGTCACCTGGATTAAGACCGATGGCACGATGGAGCGGGTAAAGATTTCAGAGCTACTCATAACAGAGGCCCTAGAGCGCGTACCAACCCTTGAGGCCCACCCTGGCGACATCATCGCTGTAGCTGGTATCGAGACAATTACATTGGGTGAGACGCTGGCCGATAATGAAAACCCACATGCGCTTCCATTAATCATCGTTGATGAGCCATCTATTTCGATGACTATCGGTATCAATACTTCTCCTTTAGCTGGAAAGAGTGGAAAACTTCTAACTGCGCGCCAGGTAAAGAGCCGCCTTGATGCCGAGCTCGTAGGTAACGTCTCACTGCGCATATTAAATACTGAGCGCCCTGATACATGGGAAGTCCAAGGTCGCGGAGAGCTTCAGTTGGCTGTGCTTGTTGAAATCATGAAGCGCGAAGGCTTTGAATTAACCGTTGGTAAACCACAGGTTGTTATTAAGAAGATCGATGGCAAAGTACATGAGCCGATGGAGCGTTTAACAATTGATGCACCAGAGGAATACCTCGGCGTGCTTACCCAGTTGATGGCGCTTCGCAAGGGACGCATGGAACAAATGGTTAATCACGGCACTGGCTGGATCCGCCTTGATTACCGTGTTCCATCTCGTGGCCTGATTGGTTTTAGAACTGAGTTCTTAACTGAAACTCGCGGAACCGGTTTACTCCACCACGTCTTTGATGGTTATGAAGCATGGCACGGCGATATCCGTACACGTGGAACAGGCTCACTCGTCTCAGATCGTATGGGTGTTGTTACATCATATGCCTTATACGGAACACAAGATCGTGGAAGTATCTTCGTTGAGCCAGGCGATGAGGTGTATGAGGGAATGGTTATTGGCGAAAACTCTCGCAGCGATGATATGGATGTTAACTGTGTTCGTGAAAAGAAACTTACTAATATGCGCGCCTCTGGCACAGATGAATCAGAGCGTTTGATTCCGCCGAAGAAGCTCAACATGGAGGGCGCCCTTGAGTTCTGTCGTGAAGATGAGTGCGTTGAAGTGACTCCGGCAGTTGTTCGTATTCGCAAGGTTGTCCTTGATGGGGATGAGCGAGCCCGCACAACTGCACGCGCCAAGAAGGCCAACCAGAACGTTTAAAGCTGTTTTGTCAGCTGCTTAGGGTTGAATTAGAGCTGTGAGTACAGCGAACTTTAACCTTGTGCGCGGTACCGGCAAAAAACCTGAACTCAAACTCTCCAGCGATCAAAGCGCCGCCATTGC
>WLHF01000030.1 GCA_009702835.1 Actinomycetota bacterium | reverse complement strand
CAGTAAAGCCGGCTATATCGGTGCGATGGGCAGCCGTCGCACTCACGCAGATCGATTAGCGCGACTTCGCGAAATTGGAATGAGTGAGAGCGAACTCGCCCGACTTAGATCCCCGATTGGTTTAGATATCGGTCCGCGCACTCCCGAGGAGACTGCAATTTCAATTGCCGCCGAGATCATCTCTGATTTAACAGGTGGTTCACGTCAACCTTTATCTCAAGGCAGTGATCCCATACATAAGAACTCACTTGCCAGCGAGAGCGGTATTGGCCCACTTCTATAAGGCTTTTACTGTGGAATCGGCAGCCATCGTGTTGGGCCTGCCTCACTGAGCAGTGCAAAACCATCGGCTGCGCCAACACCGCGCAACATGTGAGAACTTAAATAATCTGTTGGTCTGCACGTATTATTCTCAATCACACTCGGTACTAATCGCGCAAAGCCCTCTTGCACCTTCATCTCTTGGCTCATTTGAACCGTTGCTAAAACTGCAGGAGTTAGACCACGCATCGCATCGATGATGGGGCGGCCAAATGATATGAGTGCGGCAATCGCCGATTGTGGATTGCCTGGCAGAGCTAGGAATGCAAGGTTTTTTCCTTCTTGGTCGGCAATCTTTGCTAATAATATGTGATACCCGGGGCGCACTTTCACGCGATCAATCAAATACTCGCCACCAAATGCGGCTATGGCAGATTTAATAAAATCGCGTGGCCCATCGGCAGTACCGCCCGTTGTAATCACCATATCTATTGCATTATTTTGCGAATTAATCGCTGCCGAAATCTTGCTCACAAGCAGATCTAAATCATCAGTGACAAAACCACTCACTATAACGTCGGCTCCAAAGGCGCTGAGCATGGCTGGCAACTGTGGGCCGAGAGCATCTCGCACTAAACCATCGACTGGCACCCCGCTATGCATAAGTTCATCGCCTAGAAAGAAGATTGCAATGCGGGGTCGGCGTATAACAACGACATCGTCATGGCCTGCGGCGGCTAGCAAACCGATTTTCGGCGCATTCAACTGCACACCAGCAGTAATTAATAGCTCACCTTTTTTACTCTCAGCCCCGGCTGGGCGGATGTTTGTCCCAACCTCACTTGTGCCATGTATAAATCCATCGCGCTCTGTTGCAACTTCCCAGGGCACAACGGCCTGTCCCCCCACTGGAATTACCCCGCCAGTTGCAATGGCTAAACACTGCGATGGCCCAAGTGAGAGGCCACTGATCTGGCCAGTTTTTACTTCACCAATTATCTTCCAAGGTCCATCGCCATTAACAACCCAACCATCCATAGATGAGGTTTCAAAGGCTGGCAAATTACAAAGGGCAAACATATCTGCGCCCAATACGCGCCCATATGCATCACTTAATGCAATGGATTGCGTTGGAAGGGATGTAAAACTATCGCGCGCAATTGCAAATGCGCCATCCCACGATCCTTCAACGAGAGTCATCGAAAACTAACTACCTTTAAGGACACTGATTGCTTGAGCAAGAATTGAGATCGCAATTTCAGCCGGGGTTTGAGCGCCGATATCAAAGCCTGCTGGACCATGTATGCGCGAGATATCGGTGATGTCGCGGTAAGCCAGCCAATCTTCACGATTTTCCTGCATCTTCTTCGAACCTAACGCACCTATATATCCAACATCACTCTCTAGCGCCGATGCCAAACAACGAGATGAACTTTCAACATCATGGCCCATGATGACTGCGCAATCCAGTGGAGAGAGTGCGGCCATAAAGCCAGAGACCATCTCAGGCCGTGATTCAATCTGCACCTGCCAACCAAGGTTGATAGCACCAGCTGCAAGTGCTTCAGCGATCGCACCGCTTCCTGCGATGACTAACTTTGTAATCGGGGCATAAATTGAAATAACTTGATCGCCCTCTTCAACAACGACCGAGACTCCCTTATTAAATAGGTCAACAACTTTGCTATCTGCTAGCGCAATTGTTGCTGCAGTAAATAGGCTCGTCTCAATTACTTCTCCACCATCAAGGTGTGCCACTAAAGCAATGCGCTCACGATCCAAAAGCGCTGGCCACAATTCAGCCGAAATCTGATGTGCTGGCACGATAATAAATCGGGGCTTAGATTGGGCAGGCAGGCCCGATGTAACAGATTCAAACTCACTCACCGATAGCTCAAGAATTCGACCCGTTGGTAGCTGCCTCGTTGCAACTTCGGCGAGCTGGCCATCAAATGTCTTACCTAATAAAACTCCGATTCGACCGCCCCCTGGTGTCACCAGCAAGGCATCGGTTGCCGCTGAGCTTGGATTGGGTGAAATCATCCAGGCGATATCGGCACGAGTCTTCGAGCGCAGACAAGCACTAACACTCAAAGCGATTTCATACATTCGTCGAGTATACGAGAGCATTTGCCTAAAATTTCTCTAAAAAGAAATCATCCATTCACCCTCAGTTACCAATGCCTTCACATGGCTAGGTCAATCTTCATCCATGAATCTTTGGAGTATCACCCATTACTTTCATACACACCGCCAGCCCGTCGATGAATACACCCACCTAGAGCTCGATCAACACTCCCGTATTAGTCGCATCCGTCGTGCAACCCAGGCCCATGATGAAGAGCTCCTGCGCCAGGCCGTGATCATCGATCAAGGGCGTCGCATCGCCTAAGAATTTTGGCGCCCAAGCAGTAAGAGAGTCTGCTTTTCCCAGCCCTAGCCCACCCCTGGCCCACCCTTCCAATTAAGAGAGCGCCTATCCGCGCAGGCTGAATTCGAGAGGATTGAGAATTCCCCTATAAATCTCGCGTTAACCTTTATTTTATTTATGTGGATGGCTATAGTTCGAATGCACACAAGCCTGCGGCAAAGTAGCCAAAAGCCGATAAAACCCCATCCCAATTTTACTGAGAATAGGAGTCGTTAATGTTCAAGAAACGTAGCAAATTCTTTGCCGGCCTCACATGTGTTGCCTTGGTAAGCGCTATTGCCATTGCTAGCCCAGCGATCGCGAATTTTAAGCAGGCCAACCCAGTTGGTGCCGCGCTAAAAATGCCTTCCTCCCCAGTAACCCTCAACATTGTTGACGTGGCTGGCGATTTACAGATTGTTCAACCAATGGTTGAAAATTATATGAAGCACTTTCCTAAGCGTCTTGCTAAAGTAAATTTTGAGACTGGCGATGCAACAGAGGTCGCAGGAAAGTTGAAGGCTCAGGAAGCTGCCGGAAAGCTGCAAATTGATCTTTTACTAACGGGAAATGATGCACTTGCCCCTTCAATCGAGCAGGGACTTCTTACCAAAATATTCCCAGATTATAACTTCCAACTTGGTGCCAGCGTTGCCCGTTACCTACCCGGTGCAAAATTAATGTGGGACCAAGCTCAAAGCTTCGCAATTGTTACTGACTTTGGAAACTACGGTCCACTTCTTCAGTACCTTCCAAAATCGGTTGCAAAGCCACCAACAACTCCTGCAGCTTTGCTTGACTGGGTCAAGGCAAATCCAGATGGATTTACATACGGTCGCCCATCAAACTCAGGTCCTGGTCGAGCATTTGTTCAGGGATTGCCTTACATCCTTGGAGATAAGGATCCACAAGATCCAATTAACGGCTGGGATAAGACCTGGGCCTATCTAAAGGATCTTGGTAAATATATTCCTTACTACACAACTGGTACAGGCAAGAGCATGCGTGAGCTTGCAGCTGGAACGAAGAAACTCGTACCTAGCTCTGCTGGTTGGGATGTAAACGTCCGTGCCATCGGAACTGTTCCAAAGGAATCAAAGGTGGTCGCATTCGAGAACACAACATGGATGATGGATGCAACCTATCTAGCAATTCCAAAGGGAATAGCAGCCGACAAACTCGCCGTGGCCCTAGATTTGATGAAGTGGATCTTGACACCTTCTCAACAGGCTTATGCCTACGATGATGGCTATATGTATCCGGGTCCAGCAATTTCAGGAATCACGCCCGCGATGGCACCTGCAGCTAGCCGCAAAGTACTTCGAATTTACGGCCGCCCTGAGTACGATGCACTACTTGCGAAATATCCTGCTCTTCCACAGTTGCCAGGTAAGACGCTAGGTGCAATGTTTGACAAATGGGATAAAGAAATCGGCGGAGCCAAACTAAAGTAAGAAGGTTTCACTACTTGTCTAAGCAACACTTTAACGAACTGCACTTGAAGGGAGTGTCACGGGCCTTTGGCAAGTCCGTGGCACTTTCCAATTTATCCTTAACCATTGGCAACGGAGAGTTTGTTGCCCTACTGGGTCCATCTGGCTGCGGTAAATCCACCGCTTTGAACTGTTTGGCAGGACTATTGCCTTTAACTGCTGGCTCCATCTACCTTGATGGGCGGCGTATCGACACGCTACCGCCTGAGCGCCGTGATTTTGGAATGGTCTTTCAGAATTATGCGCTGTTCCCACATTTAACTGTGCGCCAAAATATCGGATTTGGGCTAAAGATTAAAAAGACTCCTAAGCCTGAGATTGAGCGCCGCGTTAATGCTGCCATCGATCTTGTCCAATTGTCCTTGCATGCCGATAAGCACCCGAATCAGCTCTCGGGAGGACAACAGCAGCGCGTTGCAATCGCTCGCGCCATCGTAATTGAGCCTCAAGTCGTTTTGATGGATGAGCCACTTTCAAATTTAGATGCAAAACTACGGCACGAGATGCGCAGTGAAATTAAGCGTTTGCACCGCGAATTAGGACTCACTACCGTTTATGTGACCCACGATCAAGAAGAAGCGCTCTCGCTTGCAGATCGCCTAGTGGTTCTTCACGATGGCAAAGTTCAGCAAATAGGAACTCCTGAAGATGTTTACATGAACCCAATAAATAGTTTTGTGGCCGATTTCATGGGGTACCGAAACTTAATTTCTATGGAGTTACTCGCAGGAGGATCTGCCAATAAGTATTCACTAACATCTTCGGGAATTGAACTAACAGCCTCGGGTATTTTTTCAGGTGCAACAGTAGGTAAAGTCCTAGTAGCTATTCGACCTGAAGATTTATTAATTGAAAAATCCTCAAAAAATAATATTGCATGTACCGTAAAGACCATTGAATACCAAGGCAAAGACTTTGCTGTAGAAGTATCCACTGAGCAGGGATTCGTTATTTATGTTCGTACGCCAATTAGATTAGAAATTGGCGAGAAAACGAATCTGACAGTTCGTCCAGAACGTGTAATGGTGTATCCGGAAAGTAATAATTAACCAAATGTCTGCAATTGATGCAAGCAAAAGCTCTTTAAATTTAAAGTCGTGGCTTGCAGAGCATGGCATTGATCGACTTCTCTTCTTAGTGATTCCAGCATTTTTGGCTATGCTTACTTTCTTTATCTACCCAACCATTTATGGCACTTATCTATCTTTTCATCCTATGGATAAGTCTGGGGCTCTGGGAAACTACCGAAGCTTTTTTGGGGATCCCTACATGCGTGATTCAATTTGGAACACTTTCAGAATTGCTCTGCCTGTTTCAGTGATAAATGTTTTTGCAGCCATACCTTTGGCTGTACGACTGAGGCACAGAGTCCGCGGTAAACGCACAATTAACACACTACTTGTTATTCCAATGAGCCTAGGAACCGTCCTCATCGCTGAAGGATTATCGGCATATCTAGCCCCCAACGGATGGTTAAATCGAACTTTGTTAGCCACAGGAATAATTAGTCAGCCTCTCCAATTACTCCATAATTTTTGGGGCGTCATGATCTCACTACTAATAACTGGCTTTCCTTTTGCTTTTTTGCTAACTCTCTCATACATATCGGGGATCAATCCCAAAATGGAAGAGGCTGCAAGCACGTTGGGTGCAACACCTTGGCAGAGATTTAGATACATTACTTTTCCTTTATTGACCCCTGGATTGGCGATCACATTTTGTTTAAATTTTGTGCTTGCATTCTCGGTTTTTCCATCTGCTAATTTGCTTGGAAATCCAGCAGGAGATTCGCATGTTCTGGCAGTTGCAGCTGCCCAGGCTATCTCTAGTAAGTACGATTATTCAATGGCATCTGCAATTTCGGTAATTACTGGTGTATTAGAACTTGCAGTAGTTGCAATTGTATTGATCATGCGATCTCGCCTCTACAGTGGAAGTACTTCAGGCGGCAAAGGCTAATGACTATTCAGGATACAACTGAGGTTTCAAATTCAGTTTCCAGAAAAATATTTGTAAAATCGCCATTTGGGTGGGTAATTTGGGCTTCGGTAGCCTTCTTTTTTATTAACCTTCTCGGAGTCATTGGAACAGTAGTCGTAAGCTCCTTCGGTACCGAATGGTTTGATGGTTGGTTACCGTCAGGATGGACGATGAAATTTTATACAACCGCCTGGCATGACTATCAGGTTCCCAATCTTCTTAGAGTTACATTACAAGTAGCACTAGCCGTTGTTTTAATTTCAATTTTAGTGGGAACACCCGCAGCTTATGTGCTTGCGCGCCGCGACTTCCCTGGGAAAAAGCTTCTCATGTTGAGTTTTTTACTTCCAATCATGTTGCCTCCAATAACCTATGGAATTCCACTAGCAACTTTTATCTACCGCTTAAATCTGGGTGGAACATTAACTGGTGTGATTGTTGCAAATACCGTGCCGGCAATTCCATTTGTTATTTTGGTACTCTCTCCATTTATCGAACAAATTGACCCAAAAATTGAGGCAGCTGCCCGAATGTGTGGAGCTACGACTAGGCAAATATTTATAAAGATACTCACTCCCCTAATTATCCCAGGACTTTTAGCTGCGGCACTTCTTGTCCTTGTCCAAACAGTTGCACTTTTCGAGCTTACATATCTAGTTTCTGGTCCAGGTAGCAATACGCTTGTCGTAGCACTTTATTATGCGGTTTTTGCCTCTGGAATTCGCCCTTACCAAGCAATTAGTGCAATGGCCGTGTTCTACATGCTCACAACACTCTTTATTTTGATTGTGGCACTTAGATATGTGAATCCTACTCAAATGGTCAGTCAGGCTAGATCAGTCGATACCAAATAAGCGATTTAATTCAACTTTAATTACTCATTGTCAAAGACTCATGTGGACTTATTCAGTAGTGATAGATGCCTTCCAATGTGGTGCTCTATAGCCTGATCATAATCTTGTTTATTCTCGATAAGACAAGATTGCAGTGCATTGCGCAGCACAAAATCTCCGGTGCTATCTTGCAGTGTTAAAGCTGCACCGTAACCGACATGAAGAATTTGGCGAGTACCCTCTAATATAAGTAGTTCTTTCAAGTCATCGTCCCGTAAGTTTCCTATTAAGGGAGCACTATTCAAATCTGCTGAAACTTGATATGAGGAGCGAGATTTTGCATAGGAGTCGTAACTGCTTTGATAGATTTCCCGAAAGAGCTCAGGAGCATGCTGAGCACAAACTGACAATGCCTCTAAATAGCTCGTTCCAGAAGTCTTTAAATGTAGTAGACCTTTGCACACTTCATTTGCCAAAGAATAGATACTAAATTTGTCAGAACCAGTATGAATGCTCAATTTATAAGGACCCAAGGCCTGCGCAATTGCGAAATGGCCTTTGAGATTTTCTGCTAGATGCTTGATACTGCCCTTGAATTCGATAGCTTTTTCAAAGCCATCAATATAACGAGGTGCAAAACTAACCCATTTTACGCCTAAACGCTTGAGCTCTGTTGCAATAAAAATATGCTCTCCTGGCGTGGTAACTTCACTAGTCTCATCTATTGCAATTTCGACTTCAACTTCATGTGTTGCCTTCAGCATTAAATGCCGATACATCGATACTACTGAGGCTACTGCAGCACTATATTTAAATGCCGCTCGTCTTATTTGTTCATCAGTAAAAGAGCGCGAACTCTCCTCTAAAATAAATTGTTTGTCTACATATCTACCAAGCATCGATGCTTCGCTATCTTCAAGTTCTCCCCAAGGCAAATGGCCCAACTTGCCATCAAAATTAGTGGGCACTCGTACGACAGAATCGCCAGGGTCAAGTGTGAACATAGAAAATCCAGCTGCCAGGCAAGAGTCAATATCTTCAATAGATTTAAGGTGGTCAGCATCGGAGCCAATTTGACCCTGCCATGATGATTCAACCAAGCCAAAAGTGACATCGTCCATCACCTCTTGCGGAGTTCGATATAGCCTGTGCATCTCTCTAGCTGATTGCTGCGCGAAAATAGGCAACACTCCTTGGCCGTATTTAGAAAAGGCTCGGGCATGTCCCGAAGTTGCCAATCCAAGTCGATCTCCAACACCGGCTGAAAGGTTTAGTCCAATCGCTTTAGGGTTGAGCCATGGGAGATGTTTGCGCAGTGCACTCGCATTTATTGAACTTAACTTGCCAACAAATAAGTACTCGCTCCCCGATGCATGAATTTCACCAGTAAAGTCAGAAAAATCCTCTGACCTTGCCCCGCTTATTTGTAACTCGCGGCTCCTAACTGCATTAACAATCTCAAAACTCAAGATTGGAGCATTCTCTATTGCAGATTCAGAGCTGAGCAAGTAAAACTCCAATAATTTTCACTTGATTGCAATCAGAGCGTTAAAAGAGCTGATGAGTCTTGATCCAGATATAGATGGGCATTGGGGGATGTCCTTAGAATTGATGCCGGACAATTTGGCGTTAGCGGGCCTTCCAGGGCCTCCTTTACAGCCTGTGCCTTTCGCGGTTCGGGAGTCAACACCAATACTGTCTCTGGTTCTAGAAGTGTCCGGACAGTTAGCGTCAGCGCCTGCAGTGGCATATCCGCTAGTGAGGCGAAGTGACCTTCATTAACTTGTTGCATCCGACACTTAATGTCATCAAGCTCTACAATCTTGATTACCTCTTGAGTAGAGAAATCAGCAGGTGGATCATTGAAAGCTAAATGTCCATTTTCGCCAATTCCCATCACACATATCGATGGTTTATGTTTTAGAATTAAATCGGTGTATCGAGCAATCTCCTCAACGACTGGCACATCGCCCCGAATTCCAAAAAAAGCTTTTGGTTGTAACTTAAGTTCAATTTTTTCATGCATCCAACGAATAAAACTGGATGGGTGATTCGCGTCAATGCCTAGATACTCATCCATATGAAAGACATTGATCCTGGACCATTCAATATCAGTGTGTCCGTAAAGGGCATTCACGAAAGAGAGTTGTGAATTTCCGCTTGCAAGAATTATGGCAATCTCACTCTTATCTTGCAGGGCATTCTGGGTAGCTATTGCAAAATCCCGAGCTGCTCTTTTTCCAAGCTCTTCATTCGATTCCAAAATAGTGATTTGTAATTCGCTACTCTTAAATTCCTTCATTCATTATCTCTTCTCTTTAATGTATTGTTATAATAGTGCATTTCATTTAACAATACCCGAATTCCTCCCCAGTAATATCTCTTAATTACCAAGAACTCCGTTAGTTCGGGCTAATGCCGTTGAGATTAAAGCATTTATTAGTGCGGAGTATCCGACGCCCGTTGCTGCCATGAGCTTTGGATACATCGAAGTCCCAGTGAAACCTGGCATAGTGTTAATCTCATTTATTACGACCTCACCCTTATCGGTATAGAAGAAATCAACACGGGCAAGCCCGCTACACCCCAAGGCTTTAAATGCGGCTACTGCGCTGTCTCGGATCTGCTCACTTGCAGCTGCTGGTATATCGGCTGGAACCTTGACGGTAGTGGCGTTATCTAAATACTTTGCCTCAAAATCATAGAATTCAAATCTACTATCGATGATGATTTCACCAACAACTGATGCCTGCACAGAGCCATTAGATTCAAGTACGGCGCATTCAATCTCTCGCCCTACGACTGCGCTCTCGATCATCACTTTGCGATCAAAAGTAAAGGCATCTTTGAGCGCTGCTTCTAGGCCAGCGCCAGATTTAACCTTATGTGTGCCGCGACTAGAGCCGCCGCGGGCGGGTTTAACAAATACTGGATATGAAATATCTGTAATCATTGCCTTCCAGCTTTCGCCCGTTACAACAATTCCAGGTGCTACGGCCATACCGGCGGCGGCAAAGATTGTCTTTGAAAAAGATTTATCCATCGCAGCAGCCGATGCCATCACACCACTACCAACGTATGCGATATTTGCGATTTCAAAAAAGCCTTGAATCGTGCCATCTTCACCAAATGGGCCGTGCAGTGCTGGAAAGACGACATCTATGTGCAGCGCTTTTCCATTGACTGCAAAGCCATGCACATCAGCTACAAGCGGTGTCGCCCTCTCATCAACGGTTGGTAGCGCCCCGTTAATGATTGCCAGTGGATAGTCATTGGGCAGTAACACCCAGTTGCCAGTCTTAGTTATTCCAATTAAAACTGGGTCATAGAGAGATCTATCTAAACCAGCCAGAACTCCACCAGCTGAAAGACATGAGATTTCGTGTTCACTGCTGCGGCCCCCGCAGATAATGGCAACGGTTTTCTTACTCATCTGATGAAGTTCTCTCCGCGAGTTGTAATCTCCATTAAGCGATCAAAGGCATGCATAGGAGTTATGGTGCCTGCACATACATCGGCTACGGCCTCAATGACTGGGACCTCGATACCAACGCTACGGGCGATTGCAAGGACTGCACTAGATGAGGCTACGCCCTCAACGGTCTTGGCCACTTGTTCGCGCGCTACTGCCATAGATCCCGAGCGCCCCAACACTTCACCGAATGTTCGATTTCGCGACAGTGGGGATCCACAACTGGCAACGAGATCGCCCATACCGGCTAGACCTGCAGCAGTGAGCGGGTCGGCCCCATGGGCCGCCGATAGCCGTGCCACTTCATTGAGGCCTCGAGTGATAACCATGGCCTGAGTATTTTCGCCAAAGCCCATTCCGATCGACATACCAACAGCTAATGCAATAACAGATTTAATCGCACCAGCGAATTCGCAGCCCAAAATATCGGTCGATGTATAGACGCGATAGTAAGGTGTTGCAAATAATTTCAGTACTTTTTCTGCAACGATAGTGGTATGAGCTGCGACAACTGCGCCAGCTGGCTGGCGCAGAATTAACTCGTTAGCCAAATTTGGCCCAGTAATAATCGCCACATTATCAGTTTGCAAAACCTCTTCAATAATCTGGGACATGCGCTTTTGAGTCGATGCTTCAATGCCCTTTAAAGTGCTTATATATAGAGCGTTTGCTGGGGCATAGGCCTTCCAGACGTGCAGATTTTCTCGCAGAGTTTGAGCAGGAATTGCAAGCACGTAAATAGACGAGTAATCAAATGCCTGAGCTAAATCAGTTGTTGCATTAACGCCGTTAGGCAAAGAATTGCTATCGAGATAGCGTGAATTAGTGTGGCTCTGATTAATCTCATCGACTACGCTTCGATTTCGGCCCCACATAAGAACGTGATTTCCGGCATCGGATAAAACCTGGGCCATGGTGCTTCCCCATTGACCTGAACCAAATACGGTTATCTTGCTCATCGCTTCTTCTTAAAGTTTCCGGTTCGAGGTAAATCTGAAGTATGGGGATCAAATATTTCTATAGGGCGTTTTTCACCGCGCAGCTCTTCGAGTAGATCGGTAATTGCACGCATCACAAAGGCTGTTGCCTCGACCAATGCCTCTGGATCATCCTCGCGATCATACCAGCGGGATAAATCAAGTGGAGCACCAACTAAGATATTGATGGGAGTTCGAGGAAAGAGTTTAATTTTCTTTTCATACGTTGGCATCACAATGTGTGAACCCCATTGCGCAATTGGGATCACCGGGGAGTGCGTCATAATCGCAAGGCGGGCAAGGCCGGTCTTTGCAACCATTGGCCAGCCAGCTGGGTCGCGCGTAAGTGTGCCCTCTGGGTAGACCCCTAAACAGTGACCGGCTTGTAGTAATTTCACTGCATGCTCAAGTGCCTTGGCCGCATCTTTACTCTCCCGAGCCACTGGAACTTGGCCTGCAGCTAAGAGAATCCTTCCAATTACTGGAGTTTTAAAGACGCCCTCTTTGCCGATATAGCGTGGTGCTCGGCCGTTGCGATAGAGAAAGTGGGTGAGGAACAGGACATCGAGATAGGAGATGTGGTTACTGGCAACGATGACCCGCCCAGTCATAGGGATGTTACTTGCCCCGCGCCATCGTTTTTTTGCGACTAAGTTTAGAATCGGAATAACAATCGTTGTGCAGATCTGAAAAGTACGATTTGTTCCCAATGGTTTGCCCGTTGGCGGAGCATAAGAAATCTTGTACTCCCTCATAGGCTCAATATTAGTGCCTGGCATAAGAAAACGGGGCCAGCCTTAGCTGACCCCGTCTCTTAAAAAAGAGTTAAAAAGAATTACTTCTTCTTAGCCTTCTTGGCAACCTTCTTCTTAGCTGGAGCCTTCTTGGCAACCTTCTTCTTAGCTGCAACCTT
>WLHF01000003.1 GCA_009702835.1 Actinomycetota bacterium | reverse complement strand
TGGTGTGCAGGTGCATTAACTGCAGTTACAACAATCGCAGGTGCTATTGCACTAGGAACAAATGAGATTGCAATCGCAGGTGGTGTTGAACATATGGGTAACCACCCAATCGGTGACGGTCTAGATCCCAATCCACGTTTTCTTGCAGAGCGCATCGTGGAACAAGATGCACTTGCTATGGGTGCAACGGCCGAACGTTTACACGATCGCTTTCCAACTATTACGAAAGAGCGTGCCGATAAGTACGCACTCAACTCGCAGATTAAAACCGCTAAGGCTTATGAGGCTGGGTTAATTCAACGTGATTTAATTCCAACGGCGGCGCGCAACGCCGAACTCGGTTGGGGTATTGCAACAATGGATGAGCCACCACGTCCAACAACAACGCTAGAGGGTTTAGCTGGATTGAAGACTCCATTTCGTCCTGCAGGTCGCGTTACCGCAGGAAACTCATCTGGATTAAACGATGGTGCCACAGCTGCATTACTTGCTAGCGAAGAAAAAGCCATCGAACTTGGTTTAACAATCAAAGCGCGCTTAGTTACCTTTGCATTTGCCGGAGTTGAACCAGAAGTCATGGGCTATGGACCAGTGCCTGCAACTATTAAGGCTCTTAAGCAGGCGGGTTTAACTATCGCCGACATTGGTTTATTTGAAATCAACGAGGCATTTGCCGTACAGGTATTAGCTTTCTTAGAGTACTTCGGTATCGCCGATGATGATGCCCGCGTTAATCGATTTGGTGGTGCGATAGCAGTTGGCCATCCATTGGCATCCTCTGGCGTTCGTTTAATGCTCAACTTAGCGCGAAGTTTTGAGGATCATCCCGAGGTGCGTTATGGCATCACAACTATGTGTATCGGTCTTGGAATGGGCGGCACGGTTATCTGGGAGAATCCACATTTTGTAGGAGCGGTGAAATAAATGAGTAGCGATATTAAAATGCCAGAGGGTGCACCAGAAGAGGTCGTCACACATGCCCTAGTGCGAAATGTTGATTTAGCCGCCTTCGGTGGCAAAGGAGTAATGGCGCTAATTACTTTAGATAATGGCCAGGATCACAACCGTCCCAATACTTTTGGCCCCGCATCGCTGCAATCACTCGATGCCGCTATCACCGCTGCCATCGCAGTAAAACCAACTGCTATCGGGCTAACAGGTAAGCCATTTATATTTGCCGCTGGCGCCGATCTCTCTGGGCTTTCTTTTATAAGTAAACCGGAAGAATCACTTGCAGTAGGAAAACTCGGTCACGATGTTTTCCGTCGCTTAGATGAATGTGGCATACCTACTTTTGCATTCGTTAATGGATTAGCACTCGGTGGCGGTCTTGAGGTTGCTCTGCACTGCAAATACCGCACTCTTGCTAGCACTGCCTTCACCGCATTACCCGAGGTATTTTTAGGGCTAGTGCCTGGTTGGGGCGGTGCAACGATTCTTCCTAAACTTATTGGCCCTGAGCATGCAGTTCAGGTCATCATGCTCAATGCCCTTAACAACAACACGATGATGAAGGCAAAGGATGCACTCAAGCTCGGCGTAGTAGATGCAGTCTTTGAACCAGCTGATTTCATCGAGCGATCTATCGCATTTGCAACCTCTGTCCTTTCTGGTTCAACAACGATAGAGCGTAAAGATTACAGCAACGATCCAGGATGGGAGAGCGCACTTGCAACAGGTCGCGCCGCTGCCCTTAAAAAATATGGTGGGGCGCAGATCGCATCCCCTGCGGCTGCACTGAAACTTATCGCGGAGGCCAAGAGCAATACTCGCGGAGCTGGATTTGATGCTGAAGAGCAGGCGATGGTCGATTTAATAATGAGTGATGAGCTACGTGCATCTCTGTATGCATTTAATCTCATTCAAAAGAAGCGCAAAAAAGTAGAAGGGGCACCAAAGCCTGCCCTGGCGCGCAAAGTTGCAAAGGTCGGTGTTGTCGGAGCTGGTTTGATGGCATCACAGTTAGCGCTCTTGTTACTGCGCAACCTCAAATGTCCAGTGGTGATGACCGATATTGATCAAGAGCGCGCCGATAAGGGTGTGGCCTGGGTAAAGGGCGAGTTAGTAAAGGCCGTTGAGAAAAAGCGCATGAGCCCAGAGGCTGCCCAGCGTTTATCACTCTTAATTTCAGGTTCGGCCGACCAAAGTGTTTTTGCCGGCTGTGATTTTATAATCGAGGCGATCTTCGAGGAGCTCTCACTCAAGCAGGAGCTCTTTAAAAAGTTAGAGAGCATCATCTCGCCCGAATGCGTCCTAGCAACTAACACATCATCGCTCTCGGTTGAAAAGATGAGCCAGGGTTTGAAAAACCCAGAGCGAGTCGTTGGCTTCCACTTCTTCAATCCAGTTGCAGTAATGCCACTGCTAGAAGTTGCCCGCACATCGACAACCGATGATGCGACAACTGCAACTGCCATCGCCGTTGGTAGAGAGCTCAAAAAAGTAATGATTATCTGTAAAGATGCTCCCGGATTTGTTGTTAACCGTTTATTGACGCGCTTTATGGGTGAGATCACCGATGCCGTTGATGAGGGGACTCCCCCAGCAGTTGCCGATAGCGCCATGAGCTCTATCGGATTTCCAATGTCGCCATTCCAACTTCTCGATCTCGTTGGTCCTGGCGTAGGTCTACATGTTTCAAAAACTCTTCATAACAATTTGGGTCCGCGATATCGCATCTCTCCAACGATGCAGGCGATGGTCGATCAAGGAGTTCGAAACTTCTACATTAAAAATGAGGATGGAACAGTCACTGCAAACCCAACAGCTCTTGCACTCATTCCAAAGGGTGATTCACCCTCAACACCTGAGCAGGTTTGTACCCGTGCATTAACCGCCCTTGCTAGTGAGGCTCGAATGATGCTCGATGAAGGTGTCGTTGCAACGGCCGCTGAAATCGATTTCTGCATGCTGATGGGCGCGGGCTGGCCCATGCACTTAGGTGGAATTCTGCCGTATTTAGATCGCAGCGGTATTAGCGATTCTGTGTGCGGTTCGCGTTTTCATCCAGCTGGGGTTGCATCTCTTCCTTAAAACTACTGCTCCACTCGACAACGCTGCGTGCGATATTTTGAGCCGTGACTCCAATATCATTCAAGATTTCACTTCGCTTTGAGTGCTCCAAGAAATCAAGTGGAACACCAATTGAGTGAAGGGGCACGTTGACACCGGCATCTCTAAAGAGTTCTGAGATTGAACTTGCAATACCACCGTGGCGAATTCCATCTTCTAATACAACGACACTCTTATAACGTTGAGCCATAGATATGAGAGATTGCGGAAGAGGTTTAACCCAGCGCGGATCAATGACAGTGACTCCAACGCCTTCGCGATATGCCGAGGATGCAGCCTCTACTGCCAAAGAGGCCATTGCCCCAACGCTAATCATTAATACATCGGCGCTTTCACCACGATACAAAACATCGATACCATCACGTCGCTCAAAGGCTGGAATATCTATCTGTACGGCGCCCTTTGGAAAACGCACCATCGATGGAGCATCGGAGATATCAACGGCCTCGCGCAGAAGTTCGCGCAATCGTGCGCCATCACGTGGTGCGCCAACATGCATAGTTGGCACAATTCCAGTGAGTGCTAAATCCCAGATTCCGTGGTGGGAAGGTCCATCATCGCCGGTAATTCCTGCGCGATCTAATACAAATGTAACTCCAGCCTTGTGCAGTGCAACATCTAATAAGAGTTGATCAAAGGCGCGATTGAGAAAAGTCGAGTAGACGGCCACAACTGGATGAAGCCCAGTAAATGCCATTCCTGCAGCACTCGTTACGGCATGTTGTTCGGCGATGCCAACGTCGATGGTGCGCTGCGGAAAAAGCTGTGCAAATTGATCCAGCCCTGTTGGACCCAGCATCGCAGCAGTAATTGCAACGACATCTTCTCTCTCTTTGCCGATCTCAACTAACTCGGATGCAAATACCTTTGTCCATGTAAGGCCGCTCTTAGCCAAAGGCTCACCGGTCTCAGGATCAACTACTCCAACAGCGTGAAATTTTTCGGCCTCATCGGCAACTGCTGGTTTATGGCCTTTACCTTTTTCCGTAATTGCATGAACTAAAATCGGTGCGCCATACTCTTTAGCCTGCTGCAGTGCCCGCTCCATAGCGCCGATGTCATGTCCATCAATGGGTCCCATATATTTAAGCCCAAGATCTTCAAACATTCCCTGCGGTGCAATGATGTCTTTGATTCCCTTTTTCATGCCGTGCAATGTGTCGTAGATGGGGCCACCGACAACTGGGGTCTTATGCAGTACATCTTTACCCCAGTCAAGAAACTTTTCATAACCGCTTGTCACGCGCAAGGTAGAGAGATATGTAGCCACACCGCCAATAGTTGGTGAGTAGGAACGCTCATTATCGTTTACAACGATAATTAAATTACGTTTTTCCGCAGTGGCAATATTATTGAGCGCCTCCCAAGACATTCCACCCGTTAGGGCCCCATCACCAACAACTACAACGACATGGCGATCATCGAGGCCTTGTAAGGAAAAACCACGAGAGATTCCATCGCCCCATGACAAGGCCGTTGATGCATGTGAGTTTTCGATAACATCATGTGCACTTTCTCGGCGATTGGGATATCCAGAAATTCCGCCGCGTTGGCGTAGTTGATCAAAGCTATCGGCGCGGCCAGTTAAAATCTTGTGAACGTAGGCTTGATGTCCTGTATCAAAGAGAATGACATCTTTTGGTGATTCAAAGATGCGATGGATTGCAATCGTGAGTTCTATTACTCCCAAGTTAGGCCCTAAGTGCCCGCCTGTCTTGGATACTTTTTCAATTAAGAAGTTACGAATCTCATCACTGAGTTGGCTTAATTGCAGCGGGCTAAGGTCAGCTAAATCTGCAGGAGATTTAATCTGGTTCAACATAGCGATATTTTAGATGCTTATGAGGATAAGAGCGAACGCAGGACAAATTGCATGATTCCACCGTGACGGTAGTAATCGGCCTCCCCTGGCGTATCGATACGCACTGTGGTGCTAAAGCTCTTTTCACCCGCGGTAACAGTGAGCTCTTTTGGAACCCCACCAGTATTGAGCGCAGTGATTCCAGTGATAGAAAAAACCTCAGTGCCATCTAGACCTAAACTCTTGGCGCTTACACCATTGCTAAATTGAAGTGGAAGCACGCCCATGCCGATCAAATTTGATCGGTGAATTCGCTCAAAACTTTCGGCGATAACGGCACGCACACCCAACAGTGCAGTTCCTTTTGCTGCCCAGTCACGGGAAGATCCAGAGCCATACTCTTTACCGGCCAAAATTACTAAGGGAACACCTGCGCTTTGGTAAGCCGCCGATGCATCAAAAATTGTTGCCTGCTCACCCTCATTGAGGAAGTTACGAGTAAAGCCGCCCTCAACACCATCTAGTAGTAGATTCTTTAAACGAATATTTGCAAAAGTTCCACGAATCATAACTTCGTGATTTCCGCGACGAGAGCCATACGAGTTAAAATCTTTACGCTCAATGCCATGCTGGGCTAAGTAGATACCAGCCGGAGATTCAGCCTTGATATTACCTGCGGGTGAGATGTGATCTGTTGTTACTGAATCACCAAGTACAGCTAATACTCGAGCACCAACGATGTCGGTAACTGGGGTTGGAGTTTTTGGCATTCCCTCAAAGTAAGGGGGCTTTCGAACATAGGTTGATTTCAAATCCCATTCGAAGGTTTTGCCAGTCGGCGTTGCAAGTGCTTTCCAACGGTGATCGCCATCAAAGACAGTTGCATAATCCTTCGTAAACATCGTAGATGAGATAGAGCTATCGATTACCGATTGAATCTCCTGCGGAGATGGCCAAATATCTTTCAGGTAAACGGGATTGCCAGCTAAATCATCTCCCAAAGACTCCTTCTCAAAATCATGATCCATGGTGCCGGCGATTGCATATGCGACAACTAATGGCGGGGATGCTAAATAGTTCATCTTCACATCAGGGCTTATACGCCCCTCGAAGTTACGGTTACCGGAGAGCACGGCAGTAACGGCTAAGTCGCCCTCGTTAACCGCCTTGCTAATAGCGATTGGAAGTGGGCCAGAGTTACCGATACAGGTTACGCAGCCATATCCAACAAGGTGAAAACCTAGCGCCTGCATATATTTCGTTAAATCTGCCCGATCGTAATAATCGGTGACTACCTTTGATCCAGGTGCGAGAGTGGTTTTTACCCATGGCTTTGATTTCAAACCCTTTTCAACGGCTTTTTTCGCAAGAAGAGCCGCACCTATCATGACCGATGGATTTGAAGTATTAGTACACGATGTAATCGAGGCGATAACTACATCACCATTTTTTACCCGCGTATTACCCGCGGCAACCTCACCCTTTGCCGTCTTAGCTGAAAAATATGATGGGAGAATCTCTGCGAATGCTGCCTTCGAATTGCTGAGTGAGATTCGATCTTGTGGACGCTTAGGTCCAGAGATTGATGGAACAACGGTTGAGAGATCGAGCTCAACAACCTGTGAGAATCGTGGTGCTATCAATGGATCGTGCCATAGGCCTTGTAACTTTGCGTATTTTTCAACTAATGCAACTTGATCATCACTACGACCAGTTAATCGCAGATAGCGAAGCGTCTCGTCATCGATTGGGAAGATCGCACATGTAGAGCCGTACTCGGGACTCATGTTGCCAATCGTTGTTCGATTCGCCATCGGTACCGATACAACACCTGGACCAAAGAACTCTACAAACTTTCCAACGACCCCGGCCTTACGCAAAATCTCAGTAATCGTAAGCGCCATATCTGTAGCGGTTGTACCAAGTGGCAACTGACCTGTTAGTTTGAAACCAACAACTCGCGGAATCAACATCGAGACAGGTTGGCCAAGCAGAGCGGCCTCGGCTTCAATTCCACCAACACCCCAGCCCAAGACACCAAGACCATTGACCATTGTTGTATGCGAATCAGTGCCAACCACGGTATCTGGATAGGCGCGTAAAACGCCACCGACTTCGCGTGTCATTACAACTCGGGCAAGAAACTCAATATTTACTTGGTGGACGATTCCGGTTCCAGGTGGAACAACTTTGAACTCATCAAATGCACTCTGTCCCCAACGAAGAAAACGATAACGCTCTTGATTTCGCTCGTACTCAATATCAGTGTTCTGCTCAAATGAATCTTTAGTTCCAAAAACATCGGCAATGACCGAGTGATCGATAACCAGTTCAGCTGGTGCCAATGGATTTACCTTCGAGGCATCTCCCCCAAGTTCAACAATCGCCTCACGCATAGTTGCAAGATCGACGATGCACGGTACTCCAGTGAAATCCTGCATGATGACGCGGGCTGGTGTGAACTGGATTTCAGTATCTGGTTCAGCTTCAGGGTTCCACGAGGCTAATGCCTTGATATGAGCGGCAGTAATATTGGCGCCATCTTCGGTGCGTAGAAGATTTTCAAGCAGGATCTTTAATGAGAATGGCAGGTTACTTGCGCCCTCGATCGCCGAAATATCAAAAATCTCAAAACTCTTACCCGCAACCTCTAGGGTTTTCTTTGCGTTAAAAGAGTTTTTGCTCATTATCTGCCTTCCATAACCTCAGTCTCAGAGACTAATAATACCTAAGCAGGCAAGAACAGTGCAACACACTCAATGTGATGCGTCATCGGAAAGAGATCAAAGGCCCTGATTGTAGAGAGCGTATAGCCCTTCTCTAAAAAGTAACCAGTATCACGTGCAAGTGCGGCCGGGTCGCATGCAACATAGACAACTCTTCGAGGTGTCAATCGCACAATTTCACTCACTACTATTTTGCCAGCACCTTCGCGTGGAGGATCAAGAACTACAACATCGGCACTGGTAATTCGCGGCAGATGTAGTGCGACATCACCGGTTGCAATCTTTACATTCGGATTCTTTGCAAAATTTCTCGCAGCATCGCCCGTTGCACTCTTACTTCCCTCAATCAAATCAATGGCTCCATCAATTCCAACGATATCCACCATCACCGAGGTAAACAGACCAACACCTCCGTACAAATCAAGTACGTGATCACCGCTACGTAGCTCGGCATAATCTAAAACAGCACGGGTCAATGTTGCAGGTGCGCTGGCATTGCTTTGCCAAAATGAATCCTGACTTACCTCCAAGACCTTACCCATCACCTCTTCATGCAGAGTCTGGTTACCTTCCGTTAATCGAGCTTTACTCTCTTTCGTGGCCAGTGCAATATTTCGCTCTTTCATGGATGAAACCGCAATCTCAATACGGACTTCGGCCTTCCAACTGCGGGCTGCAAGTTCGGGCATTTTCATATCAGGTGCCATAATTATGCAGTCATCAATTGGCACAACGTTATGACTTCTGGCACCGTAGAAGCCGAGCCTGCCGGCGCTGTTTGTAGTTGCAATCGAGCGGGTACGCCAGTGCAATGAAGGGCTGACTTCTTCAACTTCAATGCGCAGATCCATTTTTGCGATACGCGCAAACTGTTCGGTGATGACATCAGATTTAAGCTGGCGCTGGCGAGCCATCGAGATATGTTGAAAATCGCAGCCGCCACAACCGCCGCGGTGAGCATAGGAACATGGTGGGCTCACGCGATCTGGTGATGGAGTTAAAACCTCAACGACATCGCCGCGGTTAAAGGAGGAGCCAGTAGATGTAATCACGACTCGGCATTTTTCACCGGGAATCCCATGGCGGATAAAAAAGACTGCACCTTCATGGCGGGCGATGAAGTGGCCGCCATGGGCTACTTTCTCAATCTCTGTTTCGAAGATATCTCCGACCGCCCAGCGCGCTGATTTAGGTGATTCCATAGATGTAAGCCTATGGGTGTACGTTAGGACATATGCACGTAGTCATCATGGGATGCGGTCGAGTCGGATCTTCTTTAGCTACCGAACTTGAAGCCGCTGGTCATAGCGTTTCAATCATCGATCAAACTCGTGAGGCCTTCCGTCGCCTTGGCCCAGATTTCAAAGGAACAACGGTTACAGGCGTCGGCTTTGATCGCGATATTTTGCGCGAGGCCGGTATTGAAAAGGCCGAAGCCTTTGCAGCCGTTAGCAATGGTGATAACTCCAATATCTTGGCGGCACGAGTTGCGCGTGAGATGTTTAGCGTTGAAAAAGTTGTTGCTCGAATTTATGACCCAGGCCGTGCCGAAATTTATCAGCGTCTTGGAATCCCAACCGTTGCAACCGTTTTATGGACAACTGATCAGATTTTGCGCAATCTTATTCCTGAAGGTTCGCGCTCTGAGTGGCAAGATGCAAGTGGAATGGTTGCACTCTGCGAGATGCATCCACACAAGGAATGGTATGGACGACAGATTTTACTCATCGATACGCTTACACATGCACGCGTTGCATTCATTACACGCAACGGCTCAGGAATAATTCCCGATGAGCACACTGTTCTGCAACAGGGTGATTTAGTCCATGTGATGGTCGCCGAAGCCGATACTGCCCGAGTAGAGGCCATCCTCGCACTCTCACCAGAAATTGAGCGCTCATGAGAATCGCGATCGCTGGAGCTGGAAATGTAGGTCGTGCTATCGCGCGCGAACTTCTAGATAATGGTCACCAGGTTCTACTCATTGACAGAGATCCTAAAGCGATCAAACTTGAGAGCGTTCCAGATGCAGAGTGGTTAATGGCCGATGCCTGCGAAATTGCATCGTTGGACAAGGCTCACCTCAATACCTGTCAGGTCTTGGTAGCGGCAACCGGAGATGACAAAGCAAATCTTGTTACCTCATTATTGGGCAAGACCGAATACGGTGTCCCGCGCGTAGTCGCTCGTATTAATCACCCAAAAAATGAGTGGCTCTTTGACTCTTCATGGGGTGTCGATGTTGCAGTATCGACTCCACGCATTATCTCTGCCCTAGTTGAAGAGGCGGTCAGTGTTGGTGATGTCGTGCGTCTATTCTCATTTAAAAAGGGCCAGGCCAACTTAGTTGAGCTCACCCTGCCCGATGGTTCGGCATGTATTGGCAAAACCGTTGAAGAGATCGAACTTCCAGAGGATGCGAGCTTGGCCGCCATTGTTCGTGATGGTCGTGTCATCACTGCTAAGGCACACGATGTCTTTGCAGCTGGCGATGAACTCCTATTTGTCGCCTCATCTGTGGCAGAGGAAAAGATTAAAGCCTGCTTTATCGCCTAATCAGCTGGTTTATGTACTGGTGGAGCGGTTTTAATTACGAGCCACGATAAGTATGCAGTAGCAAAGAATAATGGATAGCCCATCGCTAAGTTGACGCTGCCTAATAAGTTAACGTTTCCACTTCTATAAATCGGATACTGCACAGCGATACGCAGAAAGAACATAGCTACCCAGATCCAACTTGCTCGGGTATAAACTTTTTTACGGGCAGGGTCCTTGCGCCATAAGAGATTCTCACCCAGTAGTGGACCAAGTACGACTCCTAAGAGCGGCCAGCCAACAAGATTGCCAATTAAATATGCAGTGCCATAAGCCAGATTTGTCAGTAGCTTTGGAATATAAAAGTCGGAGGCGTTACCGCTCTTATTAGCAAAGTAGGCGCAGATTAATACTCCCAACAGACCGGAAACTGCATGTTGAATGGTGTTCTTTTTTGCAAGACGGACCAGTGCAAGAAGAACAGAGAGAATTATTGCACCGGTTAATGCCACCTTTAAATCATGCTTAATGTTAAAGAGAATGAGAAAAACAACGGCCGGCAAGCCCGAATCGATCAACCCTTTTTTACCACCAAGGGCCCCCATTACCTTTTCACGATCGTGATTATGTTCGCTCATGCTCTCCCCGTTGATCCAAATCCACCAGAACCACGCCCAGAGCCAGGAAGTTCCGAGAGTTCAATAAAATCTGCGCGTTCAACTTTTTGAATAACTAACTGCGCGATGCGATCACCTTTTTTAAAGGAGATGGATTCGGAGCGATCGTGATTGATGAGAATGCAGGAGATCTCCCCACGGTAACCAGCATCAACGGTCCCCGGAGCATTGACCAAAGTAATGCCAGCTTTTATAGCTAAACCCGAACGTGGATGCACAAGTGCAACATAGCCATCGGGAAGGGCAATTGCGATGCCTGTTGGAACTAGTTGGCGTTCCCCCGGCGCAAGCGTAAAATCAATAGTTGTTGTTAAATCAGCGCCAGCATCTCCACCCTTTGCATAACTCGGTAGAGGTACCGAGCTATTTAATCGCGTGATAAGGACTTGTACGCGTGCCATGTCTTAAGGATTAATCTCAAAATCAGGATCGGCAAAGGCCAATATCTCGGGGGTTTTTGCAAGCTGTGCAAGATACTCTTTTGGTGCATTATTTAAGAAATGATCCATCGGTACGATTACATAGAGAGCTGCTGCACGCACAACTACAGGCCCATCGACAGAGTTCAGTCGACCTTCTGCGCTTGTGTACACCTTGCGATTTACTTGCCCAGTTATTTCAGCGGTAATGTGAAGTGTGGATCCCATTGGAACAGGTTTTAGAAAATCAGTTTCTAACCTGCCCGTAACTGCAGGAGCGCGTAGTAGCCACATTAATTTTCCAAGTGCCTCATCAAAGGCCAGTGATAACAAACCACCATGAGCAAGCCCTGGAGCCCCTTGATGATTTTCGGTGACTGTAAATTGCGCCGTGATATTTGCGCCCGCCCCGGCATATGCGACAAGGTGTAGCCCCGTCGGATGAAGATCACCGCAACCAAAGCAGTGACCGAAGTGGGATGGAATTTTGGATCCGATGGGAGGTGCTTTCGGATGGCGCTCGGGAATCGCTGCTCCCTCTGGAGGTGTAGTGCTAGCGATACGACTCATAATCTAAGAGTATCCGATACCGTAACTCCTATGCGATATCGAGAAGTGATCCGTATGCCACTGTGGTTGATAGCCCTGATTTACTTCTTTTTGCTCTCCTTAGTTCTATCTATCTGGGCCGCCCTTGGCGATACGGTGGCGCTAGTATCATTTATCGCAGCCACAGCTCTCCTTCTACTTATTGCTATTAAAACTGCGATGGTCATCGAAGTAGATATGCACGAACTACGTGTAGGAAGAGCACATATCGCTTTAGAGTTCTTAGGTGCTGCACAATCACTGGCAAGTAGTGAAGTGCGAATATTGCGAACACGTGATGCAGATCCAGCTGCCTACCTTGGCATACGTTTCTGGTCTTCAACAGGTGTGCACATTGCAATAAATGATCCGCGGGATAGAACGCCTTATTGGTTGATTACAAGCAATAACGGTGATGAATTAGTAAGAGCTTTAGCGTCGAACTAGTTGCACTCTCTACAAACAGCCTTTGTGCCCTCGCCCTTAGCCAACTGAGTGATGTGATGAACTAAAAAACAACGTGAACAGGTAAACTCATCCTCTTGTTTTGGAACAACACGCACTGCTAACTCTTCACCCGATAAATCTGCACCAGGAAGTTCGAGAGTTTCTGCCGCTTCTGCCTCATCGACATCTATCTGGCCGGATTGAGCATCGACACGCTTTGCCTTTAACTCTTCTAACGACTCTTCGTGTAGCTCTTCATCTGTTTTTCTGGGGGTGTCGTAATCTGTTGCCACTGCTCTCACCTCGATTCTCTACCTAGTTTCTTGCCTGCGGGGGCATCATGACCTATTCCCCGCGTACTCGTTGATATAACCCTCGGCGTGTCGCAGTTATTCCCCACTCACCTGGGCGATGTCTATCGCCTGGGCTAGCCCTGCGTCAACTCGAGCGTGTATCGCTGTGCCGGCCTCTACATACTCTTCGGAAAAAATCTCACCGTGCTCATGAATTGCATGAATTAAATCGCCTCGGTTGTATGGAATAACTGCAGTAATTTCAATGCTGGGGCGTGGAAGAGAGCTTTCAATTGCATGCACGAGAGCATCCACCCCAAAACCAGTGCGAACGGAGAAGGCGAAGCTATTTGGCTCTTTACGCAAAATCTCCATCACGGTTTGGGAATCTGCAATATCTACTTTGTTGATTGCAATAATCTCTGGAATCTCGGCGCCACCGATCTCCATTATTACTTGTCGAACTGCGCGAATCTGTTCAAATGGATCTGAGTGTGAACCATCAACGACATGAACAATCACATCGGCACCTGATACCTCTTCTAAGGTTGATTTAAAGGCATCGATTAATTGATGCGGCAAATGTCGAACAAAGCCGACCGTATCGGTCAATGTATATATACGGCCATCACTAGTCTGTGATTTTCGCACCGTTGGATCCAGAGTAGCAAAGAGCGCGTTTTCAACTAATACACCGGCATCGGTTAAACGGTTAAGCAGAGAGGACTTACCGGCATTTGTATACCCAGCGATTGCTACCGATGGAATATTAAAACGTTTACGCTCTTGACGCTTGGTATCACGTGATGTTTTCATCTGCGCGATCTCACCACGCAGTTTTGCCATCTTGTCGCGAATACGGCGGCGATCGGTTTCGATCTTGGTCTCACCCGGTCCACGGCCACCAATACCGGCACCACCTGCTGCGCGACCACCTACTTGGCGCGATAGTGAATCACCCCAACCACGAAGTCGTGGAAGTAAGTATGCAATCTGAGCCAACTCAACTTGAGCCTTACCCTCTTTACTCTTTGCGTGTTGGGCAAAAATATCTAAAATTAAAGCGGTTCGATCTACTACCTTAACTTTTACCTTCTCTTCTAACTGTCGCAGCTGAGACGGTGAGAGTTCACCATCACAAATCACGGTATCTGCCCCCGTTGAAATGACAACTTGGCGCAGCTCTTCAACTTTTCCAGAGCCAATGTAGGTTGCTGGATCTGGTTTGTCGCGCCGCTGAATCAATCCCTCTAAAACTTCAGAGCCTGCAGTTTCGGCCAAGGCCTTAAGTTCGGCTAAAGAGTTCTCAGCCATCGTAGATGTGCCCTCAGTCCATACTCCAACGAGAACTACGCGTTCAAGTTGTAACTGTCGATATTCGGCCTCAGAGATATCTTGAAGCTCAGTTGAAAAACCCTTAACGCGCCGTAGGGCATGTCGTTCAGATAGTTCAAGTGTTGGATCAACTAGCTCATCACTCTCACTTGAATCGTATTCAGCTGCAACGCGCGCACTTTCTCGCATGAGCGCTTCAAACTCGTCCCCTACCTCTTTATTAGGCAAGTAAGAACTCCGAAATATCTACATCCTTAACTAAAACTGCTGGTCCAATCAACGTTGCATTTGAATGTCCATCGATTGAAACCTCTAGACGACCCCCTGGAGGATTAATAATCCATGTAGATGGCAAACTATCCTGAGTATGAAGCGCCGCCGCTAGCGCTACTGCACAGGTGCCCGTTCCGCACGAGCGTGTTTCTCCACTACCACGCTCATACACGCGCATAGAAAGTTCGTGATCACCCGTTATCTGTGCAAACTCGACGTTGACCCCTTCAGGATATGAGTCACGCGGTCTTACAACGGGTGGTTCATTCATTGAACCAACATCATTGATGTCATCGACAAAGACAACAGCATGTGGATTTCCAATACTTATGTTGTAACCGTTCCAGATATGGCCATTAGTTGCTGCAGTAATCGATTCAGCCTCATCGCTCACCTTCCCCATATTCACAGAGATATCACCGGCCATTGGTACACGCAGATGTTTGATTCCATCCCGCGTATTAATTGCAAAGATTCCTTCGGGCATATGTCCGCGCTCAACTAAGTAACGAGCCATGACGCGGATACCATTGCCACACATTTCAGCTAAAGAGCCATCGGCATTTCGATAATCCATAAACCATTTACTCTCGCGCTTAACAATTCGAATTAAGCCATCGGCGCCAATTCCTCTTTCGCGATCACAGATAGCGGCGGTTTGAGCAGTCGTAATCGAATGCTCATCATCTGGATCAAATACCAGCACGAAATCATTCTCTGTACCGTGGCCATAGGTTGCAATCATTTGTCGAAGTTTATCTTCTCTAAGTGCGCCAGAACTCTTTCTAAGCGTGGTTGAACCGGCGAAATCCATGTGATTCGCGCATCACGCGAAAACCACGTCTCTTGACGGCGAGCATATTGTCGCGTTGCACGCTTTGTATCCTCACGGGCCTCATCTTGACTCATTAAACCATTTCGAAAAGCGATTATCTGTGAGTATCCCAAAGCTAGCTGGGCAGTGCGCGCATCGGTGATTCCAGCTTTAAGAAGTGCATCTACTTCATCAACAAAACCCGCCTCCCACATTCGATCGACACGGGTGCTAATTCGCTCACCCAATTTCTCGCGATCCATCACTAAACCAAACTGCTGTGCATCTGGATATCGAGTACTTGCAGCACGTGGCAGATTGGCTGTGAACGGCTTACCAGTAATTGCGATCACCTCTAAAGCTCGAATAACTCGACGGGAGTTTGCACGATCGATAGCGATAGCAGCGGCTGGATCTAGCTTTTCCAAACGCTCAAAGAGTGCATTTAATCCAATACTCTCTAACTCTTTTTCCAAACTCTCTCGCACACCAGGATCAGTATCTGGAAAGTTGAGCTCATCTAAAATCGATTTAATATAGAGGCCAGTGCCCCCGACTATTACTGCACGCTTTCCTCGAGATTGGATATCAGTAATCGCTGCCCGCGCCGCGCTTTGATACCAAGCGACAGTTGAATCTTGATTAACATCTAGAACATCCAATAAATGGTGCCGCACCCCTTGGCGCTCCTCCACTGTTAACTTAGCTGTCCCGATATCCATACCGCGGTAAATCTGCATCGAATCCGCGTTGATAATCTCACCATCAAAGTGGCGAGCTATAGCTATGGCTAACTCGCTCTTACCGGTGGCAGTTGCCCCACAGACGACAATCACACTCATCTAGATAGCGTCGGCATTCCAAGCATCGTTGCACTCTTAACCTTTTCAGCGCTGCGGGCGGCGTGAGCATCGCCGCCACGAGTTGTGCGAACCGCCCCTGGCGTTCCGATTAAATAGTGGGCAGATGCATCAGTAATCGCTACTTCTACTTCATCCCCGGGTCTAGCAGTTGCTGTGTTATCAAAGTGCACTAATCGAAAGTCCTCACTGCGGCCAGTAAGGCGCTCTTGCGCACTATCTCGACGGCCCTCGTAGTCGCCAACTAAGACCTTAAAACTCTTACCGATTGACTCTTTGTTTACAGACAAGGAGATCAACTGCTGGTGATTGTGTAAGCGCGTGTATCGCTCTCCTACGACTTCATTTGAAATTTGATCGGGCATAGTCGCAGCAGGAGTTCCTGGGCGAATCGAGTATTGATATGTATAAGCTGCGGCGAACCTGGCCTGTGTGCACACATCTAAAGTTGCTTGGAAATCAGCCTCACTCTCCCCTGGAAAACCGACGATGATGTCAGTTGTAATCGATGCATGCGGCATGGCAGTGCGCACGCGATCTAGAATTCCTAGATACCTATCGGTGCGATAAGAGCGGCGCATCGACTGCAAAATTGCATTGGATCCCGATTGCAATGGCATATGCAGATGTGGCATCACGTTGGGAGTTTGCGCCATGGCATCAATCACATCATCGGTAAAATCACGTGGGTGCGGAGCCATAAATCGCACACGTTCGAGGCCATCGACCTTTCCACATTCGCGCAAGAGATTAGCAAAGGCTTGACGATCTCCGAAGTCCACACCGTAGGCGTTGACGTTTTGGCCCAGCAGCGTTATCTCTATGACGCCTTGATCAACTAAGGCACGTACTTCGGCGAGAATCTCTTTAGCGCCGCGATCCTTTTCAACTCCACGTAGAGTGGGGACAATACAAAAAGTGCAGGTGTTGTTGCAGCCCACAGATACTGAGACCCAGGAAGAAAATGCTGATAAGCGCCGTGCGGGAAGAGTTGATGGGAAGTGCTCTAGCGACTCAAGAATCTCAATTTGTGACTCTTCTTCGATGCGTGCGCGCTCGAGTAAGACTGGTAGTGAGCCAACGTTATGAGTACCAAAGACGACATCAACGTAGGGAGCTTTCTTCAAAATCATGGCTTGATCTTTCTGGGCCAAGCACCCACCGACTGCGATCTGCATCAATGGATTTAACTTCTTGATCGGTGCTAAGAATGAGAGATTTCCATAGAGCTTGTTATCGGCATTTTCGCGCACTGCACAGGTATTAAAAACGACGATGTCGGCCTGTTCACCTTCGATTGCCGGCAGATACCCAGCCTCATCTAATAATCCTGCAATGCGTTCGGAGTCATGAACATTCATCTGACAGCCATAAGTTTCAACGCTGTAGGTACGGTTCATGTGCCTATCGTAGAGCCTTAATTAGATCGCGATAACTTCAATCTCAAAGCTCGATCGGTTAACGAGGGCAGCATGATGATTGTCTAGCGTCATCCACCCTGGTTGATTCCAACCACTTGAGGCAAAGAGGACGCCCTCAGGGGTAGGTAGGTATTTAATCTCATAGTAATCATCAGGGGCCCAATCGGGCTTGCGGGCCGTATCGTGCTCGCTAACAGTAAGAAAATAATCGCGATTCATGAGCATGCAATTTAAACTCGTTGTATCTCCATGCTCTTTAATTATTGCTAACGCACTCTTAAAGCCGGCAACTAAACCTAGTTTTTCAATCTCCGTTAATAATAAATAAAAGTAATGCTCACTATCGGTCTCTCCTACTAAAAGTGCATTAAACTTTGGATCGATAAATGGCGCGATTGCATCGGGAGGGAAAATTGAACCGTTGTGAATAAACGAATAATCTCCATACATAAATGGATGTGTATTATTCTCGCTAATAGACAAGCCCTTGGTAGCCCAGCGCAGGTGAAGCAGCGCGCCATCGGCGTTATTATTAGCAACTGTTGCATCGAAAGTACTACTGGCTGCCGCAGCTTCGACCTTTCTATTTAAGACAATATGGCCACCACTTTGATCAACGGTGGAAAGGCCCCAGCCATCACAGTGAACCGAGGAGAGCGCGACAAAATCAGAGAAATAATCTCCCACAATGGCGGGGAAAGAGGTTTTATCCGGCGACACATAGCCCATTAATCGGCACATTTTTGCGAAAATCCCTTTCGCTTACGACACACTAGGAGTAGAAATGCTACACCCCAAAGGCTCAAGGAGGAGTACATCTTGGCAATTACAAATGACGACGAAAAACGATTAGCTGAACTCGGTTACAAACAAGAGTTAAATCGCAGTTGGTCAGGTTTTTCAAACTTCGCAATCTCATTTTCAATCATCTCAATCCTGGCAGGTTGCTTTACAACCTTTGCTCAGGCATGGAATAACGGCGGTCCAGTTGCAATCTCTCTAGGCTGGCCACTTATCTCGCTATTTATTCTGATTATCGGTTTTTGTATGTCAGAGCTCGCCTCGGCATATCCAACATCGGGTGGAATTTATTGGTGGGCATCAAAACTCGGTGGTCCCAAAGCCGGCTTCTACACTGGTTGGCTTAATTTAATTGGTCTTGTATCAGTTACGGCATCAGTAGGTTACGGTGCTGCAAGCTTCTTGAATGTAATTCTTGGAAGCCAGTGGCCAAGTTATGCAACTGGTTTTCTTGGTGGCGACTATATAAAGCAACAGTTCTTCCTCTTTATTATGATTATTCTCCTTGTAACCTTAATTAATATCTATAGTGGACATCTACTATCTCTCTTTAACAATATCTCAGTATGGTGGCACGTTTTTGGCGCACTAATTGTTATAGGAATCCTTCTATTCGTTCCTTCTGAGCACCAGACACTTTCTTGGATGTTTACTACCAAGATCAATAGCTCTGGTTTTAGCGATAACTCATACTGGCTATATGTGCTGCCACTTGGTTTCTTGCTTACTCAGTACACAATTACTGGCTTTGATGCATCGGCTCACCTGTCAGAAGAGACACATGATGCACACATCAACGCCGCTAAGGGAATCTGGAAGTCAATCTTCTATTCAGCAATCGGTGGATATATCCTTCTGATGGCATTCCTCTTTGCTGCAACTAAGGTTGACATGATTAGCTCATTTGATCCGAAAATCAATCCATTCGGTGGTGGATCGGTTATCGCAGTTCTCTACAGCGCACTCGGTGGTGGCATAGCATTTAAGCTCGTCATGATCATCACCACTGCAGGTCAGATTTTCTGTGTTACTGCCTGCTTAACCTCATGTTCACGCATGATGTACGCGTTCTCACGAGATGGCGCAGTCCCCGGGGGTAACCTGTGGAAGAAAGTCAACAAGCACCACGTTCCATTAAATGCTGTGTTGGCATCTTCTCTTGGTGGAATCATTATGACTCTGCCAGCTCTTTGGAAGAGCCCAACCGGTGCACCAACTGCCTTCTATGCAGTTGTATCGGTCTGTGTAATCTCTCTCTATCTTGCATTCTTGATTCCTATTTATCTACGACTCAAAGCTGGCAATTCTTTCAAAGCCGGTGCGTGGACTCTTGGATCAAAATACAAGTGGATGTGCACTGTTGCAGTTGCAGAGATTGCAATTATCTCTATTTACTTCATCTTGCCGTTCTCACCCGCTGGAACTCCAGGAAACAAAGACTTTACTTGGACTGCAGTTAACTACGCGCCATTGATTACTGGTGGAGCGTTAATTATCCTCTGGGTATGGTGGAATATGTCGGCTAAGAAGTGGTTTACAGGACCGCGCAGCAATATCAACTCATAAAAGAGAACTAATACTAGAAACCCCTGTCGCGCAAGCGGCAGGGGTTTCTCTTTCTGGTGATTTCGTTGGCAAATGGATAGCATCGCCCTATGAGTTCAATGTCGATTGAAGCCTTAAAGGCCGGAGTCCAAGACGGTTCAATAGATACCGTTGTAGTAGCAATGACCGATATGCAGGGCCGCTTAACTGGCAAGCGCATACATGGTCAGTTCTTTTTAGATGAGGTTTTAAAGCACGGCACTGAGGGCTGTAATTATCTGTTGGCCGTTGATGTTGATATGAATACGGTCGCAGGATATGAGATGTCCTCATGGGAGCGCGGCTATAGTGACTTTGCTCTGGTTCCAGATATGAACACGCTGCGGTTAATCGATTGGCAGCCAGGTGCGGTATTAGTTTTAGCCGATGTTCAGTGGCTTGATCACAGCGATGTTGTCGCCTCTCCCCGTCAGATTCTGCGCAAACAGGTTAAGGCGCTCAATGAGGCTGGTATGGAGGCTATGTGTGGGACTGAGCTTGAGTTTGTAGTTTTCAAAGATACTTACGAAGAGGCATGGGATAAGGGCTACAAAAATCTCATTCCAGTTAATCAATACAACGTTGACTACTCAATCCTTGGTGGCTCACGTATCGAACCTCTCTTGCGTCGAATCCGACTTTCAATGGCAAAGGCTGGAATGGTTGTTGAATCGGTCAAGGGTGAGTGCAACTTTGGTCAACATGAGATTGCATTTAAATACTCTGATGCATTATCAAACTGCGACAACCATGTTATTTATAAGAATGGTGCCAAAGAGATCGCATCCGAAGAGGGATACGCACTTACCTTTATGGCCAAGCCAAATGAAAAGGAGGGTAACTCCTCACATATTCACCTCTCCTTCCGTGGTCTAGATGGATCGATGGTGATGGTCGATGAGAAAGACAAAGAGCAGGGAATGAGTGATGTGGGCCGCCAATTTGTTGCTGGACAGATCGCACATTTGCGCGAGATGACTCTTCTCTTTGCACCCAATATCAACTCGTATAAGCGCTTTGTGCCGGGTTCATTTGCACCTACTGCTATTCGCTGGGGCCGCGATAATCGTACGTGCTCACTTCGTCTAGTCGGCCATGGTCCATCACTTCGACTTGAAAACCGTGTGGCCGGTGGCGATGTCAATCCTTATTTAGCAGTAGCTGGAATTATCGCTGCGGGTCTCGATGGAATTAGTAAGAAGATGGTTCTTGAGCCAGCCTTTCAAGGCAATGCATACGAATCAGATTCAGCGCGCCTTCCATCGTCTATGCCTGAAGCGTTAGAGCTGTGGGAAAATAGTGCCTGGGTCAAAGAGGTTTTTGGTGCAGAAGTTCAAGGCCACTATGCCAACATGGCAAAGATTGAAATTGCAGCCTACGGCAAAGCAATTACCGACTGGGAATTATTCCGCAACTTCGAAAGGTTTTAAATAAAACGTGTCTACTTCATATGATGTAATCAATCCTGCCACCGAAGAAATTGTTAAAAATGTTGCTCACTTAGATTCAGAGGCAACTGATCATGTGATTGCTAAGGCAGCTAAGGCTTTTGATACATGGCGCCACATTGCACCAGGTGAGCGTGCGCGCTTATTGCGCAGTTTTTCCCAAGTCGTCACCAACCACCGCGAAGAGTTGGCGCAGATAGAGATTACAAACTCTGGCCATACCCGTGGCAATGCGCTGTGGGAGGCCGACAACGTTGCAAATACTCTCATGTATTACGCCGCAGCACCTGAGCGTCTATTTGGGCGACAAATTCCAGTTGCCGGCGGAATCGACGTCACTTTCAAAGAGCCACTTGGAGTCGTTGGAATTATTGTTCCCTGGAATTTTCCAATGCCGATTGCAGGATGGGGTTTTGCACCAGCGTTAGCAGCCGGCAATACCGTTGTATTAAAGCCTGCCGAGTACACACCACTATCTGCAATTCGCTTAGGTGAGTTAGCGTTAATCGCAGGCATTCCAGAGGGTGTATTTAATGTTTTGCCAGGTAAGGGAAGCGTTGTGGGAAATCGCTTTGTTACACATCCATTGGTGCGCAAAGTCGTTTTCACTGGCTCAACTACCGTAGGAAAGCAGATCATGGTGGGCTGCGCCGAACAAGTAAAACGCGTGACTCTAGAACTTGGTGGAAAAAGCTCCAACATCATCTTTGCCGATGCCGATATTGCAAAGGCGGCTGCAGGTGCACCTGGTGCCGTTTTTGATAACGCTGGGCAGGACTGTTGTTCGCGCTCTCGAATCTTGGTTCAAAAATCCGCCTTCGATACATTCATGGAGCACTTCGAGGTCGCCGTTAAAAACTTTCGTGTGGAGGATCCAAATCTTGCGACGGCCGATATGGGACCGCTTATTTCAAAGAAGCAGTTTGATGTAGTTGAATCATTTTTAGATGAGCCAATTGCCTTTAAAGGCAGCGCACCGACCGGACCTGGTTTTTGGATGGCGCCAACTGTCCTGCTTCCTAAAAATACAAAGGCCCGATCATGGCGAGAAGAGATCTTCGGACCAGTCGTATCGGTTATGACATTTGAAGATGAGGCCGAGGCGATTGCAATGGCTAATGACAGTGAATATGGCTTATCTGGTTCTATCTGGACTCGCGATATTGGCCGTGCACTTCGTGTATCTCGAGGAATTGATACTGGAGCTTTATCGGTTAACTCCAACTCATCAGTGCGTTTCTGGACGCCATTTGGTGGCTTTAAACAGTCTGGGTTGGGACGCGAACTTGGGCCAGATGCACTTGATTCATTTACCGAAGTAAAGAACGTTTTTATCTCAAACGAATAGTTTTTAACTATTTAAATTAGGACAATCGGTGCGGTTGCGACGCGATCAAGGAATTGATCGACTAATTCATATCCACGCTTATTGCTTTCACTCTGGATTTTTCGAGTCTGCGCACGTAAATTCTCAACTTCAACACCTTCAGATTCAAGATCAGCGCATGCGCTCTCAATAGCTAGCCAAGTATCTAGAACTTCAGGATCAACTTCTGGGTGAAATTGCACGCCCAAAGTACGCCCATAGACAAAGGCCTGTGGGCATAATTCATTACTTGCAATTTCGGTAGCGCCCGGTGGCAATGTGAATCGATCCCAGTGAAATTGAAACCATGGGCCGTTGGAAACAAAGCTCTCATCCTTGCTTTTAATATCAACCCACCCCAGTTCGGCACGGGGTGAGCGCGAAACTGTCCCACCTAAGACACGCGACATTAATTGTCCGCCAAAACAAATACCAAATACTGGAATACCAGCGTTATGAACAGCACGCATCTTCTCGATGAGCGGCAGTAGCCAATTTCCAATTCGTGCATCATCGTATGCGGCATATTGAGCACCCATGACTACGACTGCATCGAATTTAAAGAAATCTGGCCATACTGGCTCCACGTTTGGATTCTCTGCATTTTCTGCACCCACGACCATAAAGCGAACAATTTCAAAACCGCGACGTTCAAACTGCGCCCAAATTGGACCACCTGGACTGGCATTGTCATGCTCAATAAAGATTACGCGTTTCGTCATGGCTCTAACTCTACTTGATGATTCGCAAAGGCTCTTGTCCGCGGGCAATCAAACGCTCAAAATACACTTCGCGCTTTTCATTAAATCGGCCAGCAACATCGCCAGTCTTTCTCAAGAAGGCAGATAACTCATCGCGAGCCTTGAGACCATCGCCCGATAAATCAGTGCGCTCAAATACCTTCCATGCTCGTAAGATTGGCGCGATTACCTCATCTAAATGCAGCTGCATGTCATAGATTCCAGCCAGAGCAATCTGTACGGCTTTTCGACTAAAACCTGGCATATTTGCTCCAGGCATATCAAAGTTAGTGACAACATCGGTGATCGCCCGCATCGTTGCATTGGGCTCTAAATCTAGGGCAGCACCTAAGGTATTGCGATAGAAAAGCATGTGGAGGTTCTCATCTAAGGAGATGCGCTGCATCATATTTTCAGCGATTGGGTCATCTGAAATCTTGCCCGTATTGCGGTGAGAAATTCGAGTAGCTAACTCTTGGAAAGTGACGTATGCGATTGTGTGCAACATATCGTTCTCGTACGGAGTCTGATACCCCAGTGACATATGCGCCATACGCAAATCTTCGAGTTCGTATGGATTAACACCTCGAGTAGCCATTAAGTAGTCGCGAATAGCAATGCCATGTCGTGCCTCTTCAGCAGTCCAGCGCTCAATCCAATTTCCCCAGGCACCGTCACGTCCCATAGAGATTGCAATCTCAGTGTGATAGCTCGGCAAGTTATCTTCAGTTAAAAGATTGAGAACAAGTGAGTCTTGAGCAACGGGCGTAAGACGTGAGTCCTTTGCCTCCCATGCATCGCCATTGAGAGGGCCGGCAAAGTCGCGACCTTCTGACCATGGGACATACTCGTGTGGGTACCAGTTCTTCTGCACACCTAAATGGCGCTCAAGTTCGACGGCGACTACGGGTTCGAGATCGCGGATTAACCGAGCTTGAATTGATGCCGCATCACTTGTCATAGGCCATACGCTACGGCAGAACTAGCGTTACTCGCTAGTTATAGATTATCTATCGCTCGCTGTTTTGCCACTACAGCCCGCCATTTAGCGATTTCACCGTGATTTCCACTTAATAAAATCTCAGGAACTGCGATATCGCGCCATGTCGATGGCTTGGTGAAGTTTGGATACTCAAGATAGCCATCTTCATTATGTGATTCTTCACTCAGTGAGTCTGGATTACCAAGAACGCCTGGCATGAGTCGTGTAATGGCTTCAATCATCACAAGGCTAGCGACTTCTCCCCCACCCAGTACATAATCTCCAATTGAAACCTCGTGCACGCGGATGTTGCGCTTGGAGTATTGCTCGCTGGAATAGTGCTGGCGCACACGATCATCGATTCCTTCATAACGCCCACATGCAAAAATAATGTGAGCGGCGCTAGAGAGTTGTGCTGCCATTGGCTGATCAAAGCGCTTTCCAGCTGGAGTTAGAATAATAAGATCGGTGTTATCGATCATCAAAGGGTCAAGGGCTAAGCCCCAAATCTCAGGAAGCATCACCATTCCAGCCCCACCTCCGTAAGGTGTGTCATCGACTGCATGGTGATTATTGCTAGCAAAGCTGCGTAAATCATGGATATGAAAATCAATAATTCCGGCCTCACTTGCCTTGCCCAATAGCGATAACTGCAGTGGAGCAAAGTAGTCGGGAAAAATTGTTACGGCATCAATCTTCATGTGAGTAATCCATTCATATCTGGTGGAATCACAACAAGGCGCTTGGCTTTAACATCAACGACTGGCACGAGTTGATGCACAAATGGAATCAACGTCTCATGTGTTGGAGTTTTAATGGCCAGAAGATCTTGGCTCGGCAAATTAATCACATCAGTGACTTCACCAAAGAGCTCGCCTGATTCAAGAAAGGCTTGGCAGCCAATTAACTGTAGGACATGGTAATCATCGGCATCATCGCGCTCTTCATGAATATCAACATCGGCATATAAAAGCGTATTACGAAGTTTTTCGATCTGGTTTCGATCGGTGAAACCAGCAAAGCCGAGCAGCAATATTCCGTTGTGCACGCGTCCAGAAGTAATACTCAAAACTCCATGCTCGTCAGTTTGTAGCTTTTCGCCAACGGCAAACCGAGAATCTGGATCATCGCTGCGGACTTCAATCGTTGCCTCACCGAGGATTCCATGGGCTCGACCGATGCGCCCTACGAGTAAACGCATGGCTTGAATCAATCGCTACTTAGTTAGGTTCGTCGGTCTCGACAAGATCAACACGAACTGTGCGACCTGCGAGCGCGCTAACAACAGTGCGCAACGCCTTAGCGGTACGACCATTGCGTCCAATAACCTTGCCGATATCTTCAGGGTTCACTCGTACCTCAAGAGTTGTTCCACGGCGATGTGTCTTTTCAGTAACAACAACATCATCGGGATTATCGACGATCCCTTTTACTAAATGCTCGAGGGCCTCATCCATCATAATTATTCGGCAGCCGCTTCTTCAGTTGGTGTTTCAACCACTGCTTCGGTAGTCACAACTTCAGCTGGTGTTTCAAGCACAACTTCTGCAGTCACCTCTACCGCTGGAACCTCGGACACGTCTAGATTCTCAACTGGTTCGGACATGGGCTCGGACACTTCGGACACTATTGGGTTAGCCTTTGCAGCTAACTTCTCTTGTGCCTTCTTCTTTAGAGTTGTTGCGCCCTCTTTAGGCTCATCCATTGCATTCTTAACAGCTGCCTCGTATGCAACATGCTTGCCAACGCGAGGTGCTGCAACTCGAAGAGTTCCTTCAGTTCCTGGAAGACCCTTGTGCTTCTGCCAATCACCAGTGACCTTCAAAAGCGCCTCTACAGCCTCTGATGGTTGTGCACCAACTCCGAGCCAGTACAGAGCACGCTCTGAGTTGATCTCGATAAGTGATGGCTCTTGTCCTGGGACATAGCGACCGATCTCTTCAATTGAAAGACCGTTGCGTGCCTTGCGTGAGTCGGTAACGACGACGCGGAAAAATGGTGTGCGGATCTTGCCCATGCGCATTAAACGAATTTTTGTAGCCAAGAAATGTATCTCCTGTATATGTGCGTCATATCTTTTCTCCACAGCGGGGTGCGTGGTGAAAGCGATTTAACTATCGGTTGTATGGATGTTGTTAGGGGATAGAGGGCCCCTCCAACAGGTTGCTTATTCTGCCATCTAGGCCGCTAATACGCGAAATCGCCTATTGGGCCTCTTCTATCGCCCGTTTTGCTGGATTACCCGACTTGGACTTCTTCTTAGGGGCAATGCTGGCCTTTACTGCCGGCATCGGTGGCAGACCCATACCGGCCATCCCCGCAGGCATTGCACCATTTCTAACCTGCTTCATCATTTTTTGGGCGGCACTAAATCGCTCGACGAGATTATTTACTTCCGAGACAGCGCGTCCTGAACCCTTTGCAATACGAGATCGTCTGGAGCCGTTAAGTACTTTTGGATCACGCCGCTCAATGGGCGTCATCGATTCAACTATGGCTTTAGTACGAACAATCTCACCCTCATCAAAGTTATCAATCTGCTTTTTCATCCCCGCAGAGCCAGGCAACATCCCAAGGAGTTTAGACATCGAACCCATCTTTGACATTGCGCTGAGTTGATCCAGGAAATCCTCTAGGGTGAAATCCTCACCTCGCGCAAATTTTGCCTCAAGCTTTTCCGATGTATCGCCATCAAATGCTTTTTTAGCCTGCTCGGCAAGTGTGGCGACATCACCCATTCCCAAAATTCGAGATGCCATGCGCTCGGGATAAAAGATATCGAAGTCGGAGAGTTTTTCACCGCTCGATGCAAACATTATTGGGCGCTTAGTAAGTGATGCGATAGAAAGAGCTGCTCCACCGCGTGCATCGCCATCTAGCTTAGTTAATACGACACCATCAAAGCCCACGCCATCTAAAAACGCTTGCGACGTTCGTACCGCATCTTGACCAATCATCGCATCGACTACAAATAAAATCTCATCTGGATGAACTGCATCACGGATATCACCTGCCTGCTTCATAAGATCGGCATCTACACCTAAACGACCTGCGGTATCGACAATAACCATGTTGTACTGCTTAGCCTTGGCAAACTCAACTCCTGCTTTGGCTACCTTTACTGGATCACCAACACCGTTACCTGCTTCAGGGGCAAAGACGGGAACACCAATACTCTGACCCACAACTTGCAACTGAGTCACGGCATTAGGGCGTTGTAAATCTGAGGCGACTAAGAGCGGAGTATTACCTTGGTCGGCGTAAAACTTTGCAAGTTTTCCCGCCAGCGTCGTCTTGCCAGCACCCTGCAGACCTGCCAGCATAATTACAGTCGGTGGGTTTTTTGCAAAGCGCACTCTGCGTGCCGATCCACCAAGGATTTCAATGAGTGATGCATTTACTATCTCAAAGATTGCATTGGCCTGGTTAGTGCCAGACTGCATGGTTGCAAGAGCAGTTGTTGACTTTTCTGCTATCTCGGCAACGAAAGATTCAACAACTTCGAGAGCGACATCGGATTCAAGTAGCGCCTGGCGAATTTCGGCACATGTGGCATCGATATCGTTTTTGGAAATCTTTCCACGAGAGCGAAGCGAGGAGAATGTGCTGCTAAAGCGCGAGCTTAGTGAGTCAAACATGATGAGCCAAGAATAGCCTTCTTCGAAAGCTTAGATAGCCTGCGAGCCTTTCTCACCTGTACGTACCCGCACTACTTGCTCTACCGGAGTTGTCCATACCTTTCCATCACCAATAGATCCAGTGGAAGCGGATTTGACGATGACATCGACAACTGCATCGACCTCTTCGTCATTGACAAGTAGTTCAATACGTACTTTGGGAATCAGATTGACGGTGTATTCAGCACCTCGATAGACCTCGGTATGTCCTTTTTGTTGTCCGACACCACTTACCTCTGAAACGGTCATACCAGCAATGCCATGGGTATTGAGCGCATCCTTAACTGCCTCTAACTTATACGGCTTAACGATTGCAGTAATTAATTTCATTAGAAGGATCCTCCTCGTGATGAGCTCGATAATTCATAGGCGCTTTCAGCATGCTCATTTAGATCGATACCCTCTATCTCTTTATCTGGCTTAATCCGAAAACCAATTGTCTTTTCTATTGCAAAGGCGATTATCAAAGTTACCACAAAGGAGTATGCGGCAACGAGTCCAACTCCCCGTGCCTGCATCATTAGCAATCTGGTGCCTCCACCATAGAGCAGACCATCAAGACCAAGAGCGTTTACAACATGTGTTCCAAATAGCCCAATTGCTAGAGAGCCCCAAACTCCAGCAACTAAATGCACTCCGACTACATCGAGTGAATCATCAAAGCCGAATCTAAATTTAAGACTTACAGCAAGTGCACAAAAGACTCCAGCAAAGAGTCCGATAACAACGGCGGCCCAAGGGGCGACAAATGCGCACGCTGGTGTGATTGCAACTAAACCTGAAATTGCTCCCGATGCTGCTCCAAGTGAAGTTGCATGACCGTTTCGCACTCTCTCAACAAGGAGCCAACCTAGAACTGCAGCAGCTGCTGCCACTTGAGTATTCATTAATACAAGTCCAGCGATTCCATTTGCTGCTAAGGCCGAGCCGGCGTTAAAACCGAACCAACCAAACCATAAAAGCCCAGAGCCAAGAAGAACTAGTGGCAATGAGTGCGGACGCATAGATTCTTTACGCCAACCAATACGTTTGCCTAAGACTATAGCCAGAGCTAAACCTGCAGCACCAGCGTTAATGTGGACAGCGGTTCCACCGGCAAAATCTTCAAGACCTTTGCCTGCAAGGAAGCCAGTGCCTGTAACCGTATCGCCAACTTTATTTCCAAAAGCAAAAACCCAGTGTGCAACTGGGAAGTAAACCAAAGTCGACCAGATTGCAACGAATACTCCCCACGAAACAAACTTCGCACGATCTGCGATTGCACCAGAGATTAGCGCTGGGGTAATAATTGCAAACATCAACTGAAAAACGGCAAAAACAAGAACTGGAATCGGATAGATGCCACCATTATTAGTAAAATCATTAACCATTCCACCAAGGCCTGAGAAAGAGATATTTCCATACCAAGGAGAATCAGCTTTGTAACCAAAGGCTAATTCAAAACCATAGATAACCCACAAAATACTGACGATGCCTATTGTTATAAAAGACATCATCATCATATTAAGCACGCTCTTTGTACGAACCATTCCCCCATAAAAAAATGCCAGTCCCGGAGTCATTAGTAGTACGAGGGCTGTGCTGGCTAACATCCAAGCGGTATCACCAGAATTCAAAACTGTTTGCGTCATGTGGGCCATCTTTCACGTCAAAAGAATTAAGAGTTCTCGCCTTTGAGATGGGCTAAAGATGGACTTGGGGCGTTACGGGCGATGCTCGCAGGCATTTCAGGCGCGTTGCAAAAAGCAGCGTTATGTTAAATCTGCGTTACGCCAACAGCCCCTGGATGTAGGCATCTGGATCAAAAGGAGCTAGATCGCCCTCAGACTCCCCTGTGCCGATCCATTTAATAGGAATATCTAGTTCGTGTTCAATCGCCAGAGCAATCCCCCCACGAGCACTTCCATCTAATTTGGTGAGGATAATTCCGGTGACATTGACGCTCTCTGAAAAGATTTTCGCTTGCGCCAATCCATTCTGACCTGTCGTTGCATCGATTGTTAAGAGAACTTCGTTGACTGGGGATATTTTTTCAACGACGCGCTTTACCTTCTCTAACTCAGCCATAAGATCACTCTTATTGTGCAAACGTCCAGCCGTATCTATCACTAAATAATCAGCCTTCATTTCCTTAGCTCGTTTGGCGGCATCAAAGGCGACCGATGCAGGATCCCCGTTGGCTTTGCCGGAAATGACTTCTACAGCAATACGTTGGCCCCACGTCTGTAGTTGTTCAACCGCAGCTGCACGGAAAGTATCACCTGCGGCGACGACGACTGAGGATCCAGATTTTTTAATATGACTCGCTAACTTTGCAACTGAAGTTGTCTTGCCAGTGCCATTAACACCAACAATCATGACGACCGTTGTGCCATCAGGATTAGTCAGAGGTTGCCGGGATTTATCACAAAGGTGAGATGTCAGAGTTTGCATAAGTGCCTCTTGTGCATTTTCACTTTTAACTTTTCGGCCAGCCTCCAGAAGTTCGCGCGTAAGAGTTGGACCAATATCTGATGCTAAAAGTTCGCCCTCTAGATCTTGCCAATCAGCTGGTGCAAAAGAGTTTTCGCCCTTGATTTTGGCGATGAACTTACTAAAAAGACCCATATGTAAGGCTTCTAACTTGCGTCGGATTCACGCAGACGTTGTGAGATAACCTCGCTCACACCATCTCCGCGCATCGTGACACCATAGAGCGCATCGGCGATCTCCATCGTGCGCTTTTGATGCGTGATAATAATGAGCTGAGAGCTTGCACGGAGCTCTTCAAACACGCTGAGTAAACGGCCAAGGTTGACATCATCGAGGGCGGCTTCAACCTCATCCAGAACGTAGAACGGACTTGGGCGGGCTTTAAAGATTGCAATTAACATCGCAACGGCAGTCAACGACTTTTCTCCACCAGATAGAAGTGAGAGGCGTTTAATGCGTTTGCCAGGTGGTCGTGCCTCGACATCGACTCCACTTGTTAAAGGATTATCGGGATCGACCAAGATTAAACGGCCATCTCCACCCGGGAACAGACGTGCAAAGATCTCTTCAAAGTGTCGGGCCGTATCTTCAAATGCCTCCATGAAGATTGTCTGAACTCGATCATCAACCTCTTTGATAATATCGAGCAGATCCTTCTTGGTGTTCTTCAGATCTTCTAACTGATCGGCCAAGAACTTTAGACGCTCCTCAAGAGATGAGAACTCTTCAAGGGCAAGAGGATTGATCTTGCCAAGTAGGTTAAGTGAACGCTCAGCCGATGCCAGACGTTTTTCCTGCTGATCTCGGCGATATGGGATTAGTTCGGTTGTAACGATCTCTCCAGCCTCATTTTCAAAGAAGGTTGGCACATCATTCTCAGGTCCGTATTCAGCCACAAGTGTGTGTGTATCGATTGAAAACTCTTCAGCGGTCTTATTTTCAAGGGATTCAATACGCATGCGTTGTTCGGCGCGCGCGATTTCATCGCGATGCACACTCGATGTTAGCGCTTCGAGCTCGGTTGTTAATTCGCGTCCACGTGTTCGAACGGTAAGGGTCTCTCCTTCGCGACGAACCCGTGACTCCTCTAATCGCGCGCGCTCAATAGCTGCTTTGGAGATCGATCGTTCAATATGGATAAGGGCTTCATATGCAGCCTCTGCAATCGCCTGAGAGATAACGGCTGCACGCGCACGTGCGCCGCGGCGAATAACTGCGCGCTGTGATGCTTCGCGCTCGTTGCGAGCCGATTCCTCAAGGGCTAAGGCGCGGGCGGCCACCGATGTAACGCGCTCTTCGATTGTGCGCACCGCAAGACGTGCTTCAACCTCTGCAGTGCGTGCAACTGAAACTGCATTGCGTAGCTTCTCAGTAAATGTGTGATCGGGTTCGGCGGTTGCGCCCTGTTGGTGCAGTTGATTCTGCGCAATAACGAGTTCGCCTTCATCACGAGATTTAGCACTGCCGGCCTCGTTGATGTTGGAATTAAGGCGCTCGACTTCTGCCATTGCAGATTTCATATTCTGGCCAGAGACGGCTAGCTGCTCGGTGAGCGCACCGATACGTGCATCGGACTCATTGAGTTTAGATAAAGCTAGGTCAAAATCGCTTTGACGGTTATCAACCTCACCACTGTTCGTAGAAATCTCAAACTTCAAACGATCGCATGTATGCGTGATCTCTACGAGCTTGTTTTCAAGACCTGCCATAAGGGCGTTGATTTCGATAAGAGATGAAGAGGATTTAGAGCCACCACGCGCACGGCCACGTGTAAGGATATCTCCATCGCGGGTAACAACTGTGAGCGATGGATGTGAGCGAAGAATCGCTTCGCCATCACGGGCCGAAGCGGCAACAACGATATTAGATAAGAGGGATGTAACAAGTGCACCGATTGCAGTAGAGCGAACATGCGATGCAAGGGGTGTTAAGCCCGATGGAATTGAAGAGTGCGATTGTGCGCCCTCTTCGTAGACCAAGAGATCGGCCTGACCTAAGTTTTCACTGCGCAGAGTTGTTAGCGCTGTAACTGCAGATGCTAAATCGCGAACGACAACGGCATCGGCCAGTGTGCCAAGGGCGGCAGCAGCTGCTGCTTCCCAACCAGAATCAATATCGATAAGACTGGCGATCGAGCCAAGGATTTGAACACCACGTGAATCATTGAGCAGCGCAGAGGCGCCATCACGATTGCGCATAGTCAGCTTCATCGCATCGATTGTGGCTTCGATAGCGTTACGTTCGCGATCGGCCAATCGCTCGCTTTCAACTAACTCATGTAGCTTGGCCTTGGCAGAGTCGAGTGATGACTTTGTATTTTCAAACTGCGAATCCAGACCCTTTTCACCCGTATCAGCCCCTGCGATATCTAGCTCATACATTGAGTACTCTCGTTGGGCAGTATCTACACGGGCCTGTGCCTCATTACGCGCACGAGTTAGCCGCTCAATCTCCTCTGAAATCGCTTCGAGGCGGGCCTGTAGAGATTTAATGTGACCCTCTTGGCGAGCAGTACCTTCACGCGCATCGGCAATAGCGCGCATTGCGGCAGCGATTTTATCTTCATCAATCTTTAGCGCCTGTTCACTCTGTGTAAGTTGTGATGTTGCAGCAACTAATGCCTGCTGTGATGTTGTAACACTTGCGCGTAGTTCGCTCTCTTCGTGACGCAAGAGCTGGGCATCTTTTTCAATCGCATCTGGGTCGCGGCCAGAAGTACGTGCCTCTTCAGCCTCTTCATTGAGAAAACGTGAGCGCTCTTGAGCTAATGATTGAGTACCACGGAATTTTTCGCGCAACGAATTTAATTGGTAGTAAGTCTCTTGTGCGGTAATAAGTTGTGGACCCTCAATTGCAGATTGCGCATCGAGTGCCTCTTCGCGAGTGCGGATTGCATCAACTTCGGATTCAACTGTGGAACGCCGCTCGCGTAGTGCAGTCTCATCGGCGACCTCTGCATCGAGAACCTTTGAAAGAGAGATGAAATCATCGGCGAGCAGTCGAAGCTTGGCATCTCGCAGATCGGCTTGAATCGTCGCCGCTTTCTTTGCGACCTCTGCTTGCTTACCCAGTGGCCGCAGTTGTCGGCGAAGTTCTACGGTTAAATCTTGAACGCGAGCAAGGTTTGTCTGCATCGAATCTAATTTGCGAAGAGCTTTCTCTTTACGTTTGCGATGCTTAAGAACACCGGCCGCCTCTTCAATAAATCCACGGCGCTCATCCGGTGTTGCCATTAAAATTGCATCAAGTTGGCCTTGACCAACGATCACGTGCATCTCACGACCGATTCCAGAGTCGCTCAAGAGCTCTTGAATATCGAGCAAACGTGTTGCCTCGCCATTAATCTGATATTCGCTGTGTCCGTTACGGAAAAGTATGCGGGAGATTGTTACTTCGCTGTATTCGATTGCTAATGCGCCATCGGCGTTATCGATGGTAAGAGAGACTTCAGCCCGGCCAAGTGGTGCTCGCCCACTAGTACCGGCGAAGATGACATCTTCCATCTTGCCACCGCGCAGAGATTTCGCACCCTGCTCACCCATTACCCATGTCAGCGCATCAACAACGTTACTTTTACCCGAGCCATTTGGACCGACCACGCAGGTTATGCCGGATTCAAGTCGCAAAGTGGTAGCTGAAGCGAAGGACTTAAAGCCCTTGAGGGTGATGCTCTTCAAATACACGCGGCAAACCTATCGCGTCGATGCAGTGTTTTTAGCGGATTTAAGGCTGAGGAAGCTCGTTTTTTAAGGATTCGTAGGCGATTCGCGCGGCAATTTGTTCAGCTTCGCGCTTGCTCTTTCCAACGCCTTCACTGATTGCGACGCCTGCGACCATGGCAACTGCCGTGAAATTCTTATCATGATCTGGGCCCTCTTCGCTCACGACGTACTCAGGTACACCTTTATTAAGGCCGGCTACTAACTCTTGAAGTGCGGTCTTGCCATCTAAGCCGGCACCACGCGCAACGGCTGCATCCATTGTCGATGCGATTAATCTGCGGACTATCTGCGTACAAATATCAAAACCGAATTGAAGATAGATAGCTCCAATTAATGCCTCTAGCGCATCGGCTAGAAGTGAGTTTTTATCACGTCCGCCAGTAACCTCTTCGCCTTTTCCTAATCGAATGTAACTACCCAAATCTAATTCGCGCGCAATGTCTGCGAGCGCGCGCATATTCACAACTCCAGAGCGAAGCGGTGACAAACGACTTTCATCGAAATCTGGATAGCGTTTGTAAAGCTCTTCAGTAACGATTAAGCCCAACACTGAGTCACCTAAAAACTCAAGGCGCTCATTGGTCTCTTTAATCTCTGACTCATATGCAAATGAGCGGTGAGTAAAAGCTAACTCGAGAAGAGAGGGTTCAATAACAACCCCCAACTGTTCATTGAGCAAGGAGCTCAGATCAGACCTCTAATACCTGGCGACGGTTATATGTACCGCAGGTTGGGCAGGCAGTGTGTTGCAGCTTTGGCTGCTGGCACTGTGGGCATGTTGCAAGAGAGGCAGCAGTTGTCTTCCACTGGCTTCGGCGCGAGCGCGTCTTTGAACGCGAGGTCTTCCGCTTTGGTACTGGCACTTTTCTAACCTCTTCTTCTTTACCTTACGCAACGATGGCTGCAGGGCGTAAGTATCCCTTAAAAACCCTAATTCTTGAAATCGGGCTCATCGATAGCTAGAGCGGCAAGGCCTGCCCAGCGAGCATCGATTACTTCATGAGCGTGATTTTCGGGCAGTTCGGCCCATTTGCCCCCACAGTTTGGACATAGACCGGCACACTCATCACTGCACAATGGGTTGTTTGGAAGAGCTAAAACGATGGCATCGCGGATGGGGCTCTCTAAATCCATCACATCGCCCTCCATGAGTAGCTCATCCTCGCTATCTAAATCATCGAGAACTGGTGTGCGCTTTTTGCGCTCGACCTTCTGCTCGTAGAGGAAGAGCTCTTGAATCCTCTTCTCAATTACTAACTCAACTGGATCTAAACAGCGCCCGCACTGACCCTTTGCAACTGCAAAGATTTCGGCGCTGAGTAAGACGCCCTCTGTGACTGATTCAAGGCGTGCATCAACTTCGATGACATCTCCTGCTGGAACGGCGATAAGTTCAACACCAACTTTTTCTGGAACCTCGATATCGAGCTCGTACTCCCTCATCTCACCGGCACGCCGGGGCAGTTCGTACGTGTTGAGTTTATAAACCTCTGGGAGTTTTGGCATGTGAAATCAATTGGTATCAGAGAGTTGTGCAAGTGCATCTTTATCGCCAGCGCCGGCTAAGCGCTCGCGGCCACGCGCAACTGCATCCTGTGTCTTGTTGAGAATAACTTCGAGGGTAGCAAGTCGACCATCGATGTACTCTTCTACCTCTGCTTTTTCTTGCATAGCCTGCTCACGAGCATCATCTAGAACCTTGCGCGCCTCATCACGGGCCAACTGAACAATCGAAGTCTGCTCGACCATGCGGGCTACATCTTCGCGCGCCATTGAAATCATCTGTTCAGCACTTAACCTGCCCTCTTCAATGATGGCATCACGAGCTGATAAGAGCTTTTGCGCCGATTCAAAATCCGGAGGCAGCGCAGCTCGTGCCTCATCCAGAAGTTCGAGCATCTCTCCACGGTGCACTACACAACTTGCAGAGAGTGGAACACCACGTGCCTCTTCTACTAAAGTTATAGCAGATGCTAATTTCTCAACTGAATTCATGGACTATTTCCCGCCTACTCGAAGTTTTATCGCAGTATTAACATTGGCAGGAATCATGCTTGAAACATCTCCCCCGTAGTGTGCAAGCTCTTTCACGATCGATGATGAGAGAAATGAATACGCTGGGGCAGTTGCCATGAGCATTGTTTCAACACCCGATGCCTGCAGATTCAACTGCGCCATCTGTAGTTCATAATCAAAGTCGGTCACAGCCCGAAGGCCTTTTACAATCGTTGTTATCGAATGGCTCTTGCAGTAATCAACTAGTAATCCGCTCCATGAATCCACGATGACATTTGGTAGATCGGCCACGGTTTCGCGGATCATCTCGATACGTTCAGGGACTGTGAAAAGAGATGACTTGGTCCGATTCTCTAATACTGCAACGACGACTTGATCAAAGTGGTTACTGGCTCGCGCAATGATGTCAAGATGCCCGAATGTGATGGGATCAAAGGATCCAGGACAGACGGCGCGCTTCATGGCTCAAACGCTAGCAAGAGATGGCGCAGTTATCCATTCTCAAGGCGCACAACTGCCGTAGTAGATAGTGGCCGCCCCGTATTTCCTCTCTCGTGCAGCGACAAAGCCATCTGGCCAGCTAAATGTCGATCCCTTTGCGGTGCGCTCAACTGCAATCAATGCATCGCTTTTAAGAAACTCACCACTGTGAAGTTTGCCCACAAGCTCTTCTACTTCCCTATCGGTAAAATCAAATGGTGGATCGATATAGACGATGTGATATTTCTCTTTAGGCAAATCGCTTACAAAACGCTGGGCCGACATTGCATATAAGTGAAATTTACCCACGGGTTGATTCTTTTTTACTGCCTCATAATTATGTTCAATAGTTTTCTGCGCATCGGGATCGCGCTCTATCACATGCACAACCGATGCTCCCCGAGATAGGGCTTCGAGCCCAATTGCACCAGAGCCCCCAAATAAATCTAAGACATTGAGCCCAAGGAAATCACCAAACTGCGATGTCAACGAGGAAAATAGCCCCTCACGTGCTCGATCAGATGTAGGTCTGGTTGCACCTGCAACTGTGCCCAATGTGCGGCCCTTTGCTACCCCGGCAATGATTCTCAAAGCTCATCCCTTATCTAAATAATCAATGGCAGCATCTCGCGCCAACAGTGCAACTTCTGCTGCAAGGGCAGGATAACTTGTTAAATCCGGTGATGCAGCAATTACACCCTCTGCATCGCTGCGTGCGCTTTCAATTAAAGCCTCATCACGCAATACGCGAAGTAATCGAAGGTGTGACTGAGTACCTGATTGTTTTGCACCCAAGACATCTCCCTCTCGACGTTGTTCTAAATCGATACGCGATAGTTCAAAACCATCGAGGGTGCCAGCAACTGCATCGAGCCG
>WLHF01000029.1 GCA_009702835.1 Actinomycetota bacterium | reverse complement strand
GGTGGAGGTTTCACGTGAAACCCTGATCGAGCGCTACTTTCCAGATAGCGCCCGTATCTGTGCCTACGCCGAACTCTTGGCGGGCCCTGGGATTGAGCGTGGACTGATAGGGCCCCGTGAGGCCGACCGAATCTGGGAGAGGCATATCTTTAACTGCCTTCCTATTACCCAGTTGTTAAAAGAGGGCTCAATACTCTTTGATGTCGGCTCAGGGGCTGGACTACCCGGGATCGTTATCGCCCTGGCTAGGCCAGATCTACATGTAACGTTGATTGAGCCCCTTGAGCGCAGGGTTGAGTTTTTAAAAGAGGCAGTTGCAGGCCTCGATATTGAGGTTATTAGGGGACAGGCCCAGGATGTACGGGCAACGGCCCACTATGTCACCGCCCGCGCCGTCGCGCCACTAGAAAAACTTAAGAGAATGAGCTGGCACCTACTCAAAACCGGAGGCTCTCTCATGGCGATTAAAGGCAAATCGGCCGAGGAGGAGATGAGTTCGGTGCCTAAAGCCATCCTCCATGAGGTAAATCTCGAGGGGATTGAGCTCGGTCGCATCGTTGAAGTACGCAAAGGTGCTTAACTAAGCCCCGTGGATGATTCACGTGAAACAAAGAGCGTTGTTGGGGTCCGCCGCCTCAAAGAGGCGATGGATAAGCCGGCTAATCTGCGCATCATCACAGTAGCCAATCAAAAAGGCGGAGTAGGCAAAACAACCACAACGGTTAACCTGGCAGCGGCCCTATCTATGGGGGGTCTGCGGGTTCTAGTTATCGACCTAGATCCCCAAGGAAATGCATCCACAGCCTTTGGCGTAGAACAGTTAGAGAACCCAGGGATCTATGAGGTCTTAATGGGAGACACAACGATGGCCGCCTGCGCCCAAAAAGTAAGAGGCTTCCCATCCCTTGAGTGCATCTCATCTAATACATCACTAGCCCAAGCTGAGATCGAGTTAGTTCCGATGGTTGCACGCGAGATGCGATTAAAAGAGGCGATTGCTGAATTAATCGCAGTACGTATACAGGCCGGAGAGCCCCTGGATTATATTTTTATCGACTGTCCGCCGAGTTTAGGTTTATTAACGATTAACGCTTTAACTGCCGCCAAAGAGATGTTAATCCCCATCCAATGTGAGTATTACGCACTAGAGGGGCTGTCACAACTATTAAAAACATTTGAGCTTGTAAAAAAACGTTTGAATGCAGAGTTAAAACTCTCAACATTTGTTTTAACAATGTTTGATGGGCGGACACGATTGGCAAATGATGTCGCAAATGAGATTCGCAAACACTATCCAAATGAACTTATAGATATTCCAATTCCACGCGCAGTACGCGTATCAGAGGCACCTGGATATAAGCAGACAGTAATGACATATGACGCATCTTCACCGGGTGCGATTGCATACATGTTGGTTGCTCGCGAATTAGCTACACGCGCAAAAGCATTTGATTCAAATGTTGTTTCAATACATTACAAACGTGAAGGTGAGAGTGCATAATGGTTCGTCGTGGTGGTTTAGGTACAAACCTTGATGCATTGATTCCAACCTCATTAACCGTTGCAGGTAAAGAGGTTGCAACACAGGATGAGATAGATATTAATTTAATCTCTCCCAATCCGCGACAACCACGTAAACACTTTGATCAAGTAGCACTCAATGAGTTAATCGCCTCAATTAAAGAGATTGGAATTTTGCAACCACCAGTTGTTCGCATGAGAACAAATGGCGGATATGAATTAATTATGGGGGAGCGGCGCTACCGTGCAGCTAAAGCTGCAGGGTTAAAAACTATTCCAGTAATTATTCGCCAAACGGCAGATAACGAGCTTCTTCGCGAGGCTTTGATTGAAAATATTCATCGCAGTGAATTAAATGCACTTGAAGAGGCCGCGGCTTACTCCCAACTACTCAATGACTTTGCCTGTACCCACGATGAGCTTGCACAGAAACTCGGCCGCTCCCGTCCGCAGATTTCAAACACAATTCGCTTAATGAATTTACCGGCTTCAGTTCAAAACAAAGTCGCAACAGGTGCTCTTAGCGCCGGTCACGCCCGCGCACTATTAGGTTTGAGTGATACTCACATGATTGAAGATTTAGCTAAGCGAATCATTGCTGAGGGTTTGAGCGTACGAGCAGTTGAAGAGATTATTTCAAAAGATGCACCAAAGAGTAAGAAGAAAAAACTTACAACGGTTACATCGAGCATTGTTGAGTTTAATGAGATAGCCGATCGCATTGGAGATGCCTTAGATACGAGGGTTACAATTCAAGGCAGCGTTAAAAAAGGAGCAATTGTTATTGAGTTTGCCGGCGGCGAGGATTTAAAGAGGATTACAAAGGCCATCGAGGGTTAAGAGAGTTGATTGCCCCCGCGGCGCGACATCTCAGTTTTAATAACCCCACCTAATGCTTTAACACCATCACGGATGCGCTCTGGTGTTGGATAACAGTAAGAGAGACGCAGCGACCATGAACCAAAACCATCGGCGTAAAAAGCAGTTCCTGGAACATATGCAACCTTTGCAACGATCGCTTTGGGCATTAAGGCAGTTGTATCAATCTCAGGTGGCAAAGTAACCCAGATATAAAAACCACCCCCAGGTTTTGTCCATTTAGCAACGGCTGGGAAATACTCATCAAGTGATTCAAGCATCGCATCCCGGCGGGTCTTGTATAGATCACAGAAGGATGCGATCTGATCACGCCAAGGCTGCTCAGCTAAGTAACTTGAAATAGTCAACTGCGCAAAGTTAGAGGGACATAAAATCGAAGACTCACTTGCGATAACCAACTTCTCCTTAAGAGATGGCGGCACAAGAGCCCAACCAACTCGCAAACCAGGAGCAATCGTCTTTGAAAAGGTGCCAAGGTAGATAACGTTCTCAGAATCCTCTGCACGCATGGCATTCGGTGATGGCTTATCAAAACCAAGCAGACCGTAAGGGTTATCTTCAACGACAAAGATTCCAGCTTCGCGGCAGATATTTAAAATCTCAGTACGGCGTTCGGCGGGCAGTAAAACCCCTGAAGGATTTTGGTAGTTAGGGATCATGTAGAGAAATTTAATTTTGCGGCCAGTTGCACGCACACTAATAATTGCATCACGCAGCCCCTGCGGTACTAAGCCATCGTCATCGGTTTCAACGTGCACGACCGAGGCCTCGTACTGGTGAAAAGTGCCAAGCGCACCAACATAAGAGGGAGCTTCAGCTAAAACGACATCGCCTGGGTCGATAAAAATTCTCGAGATTAAATCAAGGGCCTGCTGAGAACCAGTTGTAACTAATACATCGTCGGGGTTAGCGCGGATCCCTTCAAGTGCCATAACCTCACAGATCTGCTCACGTAGCTTTGGATGGCCCTGGCCGCTGCCGTACTGCAGCGCCTCGGCGCCATTGGTAAGGATTAGTTTTTGAATCACATCGGCCATCATGGGCATTGGAAAGGCCGACAAGTTCGGCATCCCTCCTGCTAAAGAGACGATCTCTGGGCGGGATGCAACTGCAAAGAGTGAACGGATCTCACTGGGCTTCATATGAGCGGCGCGAGTAGCAAAACGCTCCTCTAAATTTTGAGGAGCACCTGTTGCAAATCGGTTGGTGATCTCTGACATGGCCCAAGTCTGCCATATACCGCGTAGACCTCGGACACTATTTAACGGCGGATACCAGCTTTGCGTAAATCAGCAATCCGCAACGTTCCGGTCTTTGCATCATCTTCGGCAGCTAAATAAAGCCGTTGAATCGCAATAACTAACGCTTCGGCGATAACGTCGCGAAAATCAGAGCGAGAAATTCGCTCGACATCACTAGGGCTAGTCACATAGCCAAGATTAATGTGGACTGCCGGGGCCCTTGTTAATCGAAGTAAATCCCAAGCCTTTGCATGGGTGCGGCAGTTAACTAAATCTGTTCTCGCACAAATTTCTCGCTGCACTAGAGATGCAAAGCGCTCTCCCACAATCGAGTGAACGCCATGGGCATCACTTCCATAAAAATAAGTTGCCGCTCCGTGTGCAAGTTCATTCACATAACTATCACGGTGCAGTGAAATCATTAAATCGGCACCGCTTTGATTAGTAAATGCAATACGTTCAGTTTCAGTCGGAGAGTTTGAAACACCTCTAGTTAAAAAAACAGAGGCACCAAGTGCTAACAAACGCCCCTCAGTTCGCAGCGCTACATCATAAATAAGAGTGTCATCACCAGCTGGATTTAAAACAATAACCTTATTAGCAAGTGCTGGGCCGCGATTTCTCTGTGTTGCACTTTCACGCATCGCAGAAGGGGTACCGCCTGAAACAATTCGGGTCAAACGAAGCAAACCAATAATTGTTTCAGGGCCACATTTCCCGTCAACGACTAATCCAGCAGAACGTTGAAACTCTTTTACCGCTAATTCAGAGCGTTGGCCATAAATTCCATCAACACGGCCACAATCAAAACCCATCTCAGTTAATCGGGATTGTAAAGCGGCTACATCATCACCACGCATAAGCGGGGTTGATTGAAAATTTAAAGAACGATCACCTAACTTCCATTTAGCCTCTTCGAGTGCGCGAGCGGTAACCGCATCAACAAGACCAGTGATACTTAACCCACGGCTCTGTTGGAAAGAACGTATCTGCGCTTCACTCAACTCTGACATTTTAAATTCCTAGTTATGCAATATATGGTTCAAGCTCTTTGAGCATAGCGGGCTTTGGCCGAGCTCCAACAATCGTCTTAACAACTTCCCCATTAACAAAGACATACATAGCTGGGATCGACGTGATGCCATATTTAATTGCTATCGCGGACTCATTATCGGTATTGAGCTTTACAATTTTTAACTTCGTACCATATTCATTTGAAATCTCTTCAAGAATTGGTCCAACGGCTCGACACGGTCCACACCATTCGGCCCAAAAATCAACTAAAACAGGGCCGCTACTCTTTAAAACTTCAGCATCAAATGTTGCTGTTGTGACGTTAGTTGTTGCCATTCGTGATCTCCAGATCGCTATTTGTTGTGAGTGAACTTTAGTGGTGGGCGAGAAACTTTTCTGCATCAAGGGCGGCCTGACATCCCGAGCCTGCTGCGGTAATTGCTTGTCGATATGTGTAATCGACAAGATCGCCACAGGCAAAGACACCTGGAATATTCGTGCGCGTTGAACGGCCATCGACTTCGACGTAACCCTCACCATTGACTGTGATCTGTGATGTTATGAGCTCACTACGAGGGGTATGACCGATGGCGACAAAAAGACCTGTAAGTGCCCGCTCACTTTCGCTACCGTCAACGGTATTGCGAAGTTTCAAACCTGTAACTTTGGAATCTCCAAGAACATCTACTACCTCGGTATTCCAAAGAAACTCAATCTTAGGATTTGCTGCTGCGCGATCTGCCATAATCTTTGATGCTCGTAATGAATCACGGCGATGTATTAAAATAACTTTGCTTGCAAACTTTGTGAGAAATGTCGCCTCTTCAACTGCCGAGTCTCCTCCACCGACAACTGCAATCTCTTGATCGCGGAAGAAAAATCCGTCGCAGGTCGCACACCACGAAACACCGTGGCCAGATAGTCTTTTTTCATTTTCTAAACCAATCTCCCTGTAAGCAGAACCCATTGCAAGGATCACAGACTTTGCTTTAATGGTGTTGCCAGAGCCGTCAACGAGAGTTTTAATATCGCCGACTAAATCCATTTTTACAATATCATCGGTGATCAACTCAGAGCCAAAGCGTTGTGCTTGCTTGCGCATAGACTCCATTAAATCTGGGCCCATAACACCATCAATAAAACCAGGAAAGTTTTCAACCTCTGTTGTGTTCATTAGTGCGCCACCTGCAGTAACAGATCCCTCATAAATAATGGGATTTAACTGCGCACGGGATGCGTAAATCGCGGCCGTGTACCCAGCGGGCCCAGAGCCCACAATGACAAGATCTCTGACTTCACTCACACTCACTCCTTAGAAACATATCCAGCGGCCATTTTATTCCGCTTTCTTTGATGGCCGAACCACAGAATCACGTAGATGGCCGATCATAGATATCTCTTCAACACCGGCGGCCTTACCTGCGACTAAGTAACCAAAAAAGGCGGTTAACATCACCACAACCAACTCTCCGGCGCGGGCAATCGGTGTTAACTCAATACCTACCCAGGTGATGTATTGAGTCAGGGCAAAAAGTGGGGCCATAACACCAATGGCAGCTCCTAATAGACGCAAATGTTGGCCTAAGAACTCCATCACCTTTATTGCACCTGTGTGTTTTTTTAATAATGAGAGCGTGATGAGAAGGCCTACTAAATAACTAATAGAGAAGGCCACACCAAGGCCGATAGTTACCCACTGGGTCTTAAGAAGATTGAGAAAGAGATATGAAAACCCGACAGAGATGAGATTGATAATAAAAATTGAGATTACCTGTGTGCGTGTATCTTCAAAGGCGTTAAAACCGCGGATTAAAATTAAGTTGATAGAGAAAGCTACAAGTCCAAAGCTCAACGCCGCTAAGACATAACCAATATAACGAGAGTCTTCGACGGGGATTCCAATAAAAATAACCTCTGTGATGAGAGGGCCAAAGAATAAGAAGGCAACTGCGCTAGGGATAGTAATAACTCCAACTAATTTAATCGCACGAATTAACTGCACCCGGACCTCTTCGCGATTATTTGCAACAGCTAAACGCGACAAGTGCGGCAAGATAGCAGTAATAATTGAAATAGTTACGATTGAGTATGGCAACAACATAACAAAATAGGCGTATGTATATGGTGTGTAGCCGACTCCTCGAGTTATACCTTCTTGTGCACTGCGCACAGCGGCGCTAGTTGCAACGTTTACTGTTACTAAATAACCTAACTGTGAAAACAACACATAGAGCAGAGTCCAACCAGCTAATCCAAATGATTTACCAAGACCGGCCAACCCCCACTGCGGGCGCAGTTGTATTCCGAGCCGCTTAACAACAGGGACAAGAACTAAAGCCTGCACAACAACGCTTATTGTTGTTCCCCAACCAAGAATTTGAATCTGTGTTGCGGTAATTGTCTCGGTGGTAATACCTGTTGAGAAAAGCAGAAATCCACCAAAGAGTGCGATCCCCACAATGTTGTTTGCTATCGGCGCCCACATTAACGGCCCGAATGAGCCCCGGGCATTAGCAACTTGGCCCAGCATTGTGAATAGGCCAAGAAAGAAGATCTGAGGCAGGCAATAACGGGTAAAGGCGATAGCAATATCTTTTTCAGCCTCAAAGCCCGGTGTAAAGAACTCTGGGGCATATAAGCGCACAAGAGAGGGCGCGAAGTAAACTCCGATCGCAACTAGAACTAATAAAATAAGAGAGATAGTTGTTATTAGGCGCGAAGCAAAACCATCTCCGCCATCTTCGTGATCAAAAGAGCGCACCAGCTGTGGGATAAATATCGCAGTGAGCGCTCCACCCACAAGTAAGTTGTAGAGAATATTTGGCATTGTGTTTGCGACGTTGTAAGTATCGGCAAGTAGTGTTGTACCAAGAACTGCAACGATGAGAATTCCGCGGATAAAACCAGTAATGCGCGAGAGGATCGTTCCAAGGGCCATAACCCCCGAGGCGCGGAATAGTTCATTAGATTTCACTCTGACGCCCCTTTCGTACGCGACGCACACTCTGGGCGATAGCCGCGAGTAAGAGAAGTATCGCCGCTCCAGTGGTAAACCACGTGAGCCTCGGATCAATGACTGTCGCGTTGAGAGCTAAAACAGCAGCCGGGGCTACATCACTGCCCTCACTATCGACAATCTGAGCAAAGACAATAGTTTGGCCTGGGGCTATAACAAAAGCGTTTAGCTCTAACTGTCTCTTTGAGTTAGCAGCTAATTTCACACCAGTAAAACTATCGACGATGATACGGGTGTTCATGGCCAACATCTGAATGTCAACCGTAACATCAATAGGGAAATCATTAATGACGGTTACTGGGAGAACTGCCTTCTCGGTAGTTAACCGATACTTACCGGGGTTTACACGTAATCTATGGAGTTGTGCATCAACTGCAGTTTTGGCGTTAAAGGAAAAGTAAGCTCGACTTTCGGCATCAAGTGATGAAGATAATAAACGTCCCAAGCGCACGCGCAGTTGTACTACATCAGGGACGTTAACAACTTTTGACAACCGGGTTAAATTTTTTCTATCATCACCAAAACTCTTTCGCAGTAAAGGGCTTAGTTTTGAACTTCCTTTACTCCATCCCCCATTGGGTTCGCTACGGACAACGCGACCCAAGGCTATTTCAAGGGCCATTTTCCCATATGAGTAGTAGATCTTTAACTCACCTGGCGCTAAACGTTTAGCCATTACAACGTCAGGGTTTCCATAGGCTAAAGCCACAACATCATTAGCGGCTGTATTTTTTTTCAACTGTGCAAGCCAAGCGGTAGCAATCTCTTTACCGGCCGGAGCGGCATCTGTCGCAAGCTTGTAATCACCGCTCATTGCAACAACTTCATCGATAAGGGCTGGATCGATCACCCAGATTTTTGATGTGCTCAAAGGTGTAAAGACAAGTAGACCCAACCGCCCGGAAGGCGTTAACTCTTGTGCCAAATCATCGTTTCTAAACTCGCCAGTGAAATTCTGATGCAACGTACTTGTAATTCGGACGATCACACTTTCTGCAGATGCAAAAGGTAATGGTGCAGAGAGAAAAAATAAGGTTAAAAAAACGCTCAGAAGTTTTCTCATATCTTTAACTCGCCGCTCCGAGCGATTAACTTCTTTTCATCGGGATATGCAAGATGTTGAATAATTTCACTTAATGGAAACCACGAGACCTCATCAACCTCACTTACCTGCGGCATTAGCTCACCACTTACTTCAGAGAAGAGATAATGATGAACGGTTTTATGAATCCTTTTACCGCCGGCCATAAACCAAAAATCAATCACACCTAATGAACGAGAGATCGCCGAGGTGATTCCAGTTTCCTCAGCAACTTCGCGAATCGCTGCCTGTTCTGGTGTTTCACCCTCTTCAATATGTCCCTTTGGCAGTGACCAAAGCAGACGGGTACCGCTGGCATCTTTGTGATCGATGCGCCCGATGAGAAGACCTTTTGTTCCAGTTGAATCGATAACTAAACCACCCGCGCTGACCTCATCAACTCGTTTGGCATAGACCCGTTTACCGGCAGGTTTTATCGCTTTAGCCGATGTGGATGGAGAGTGTGTTTGGGGGCCGCGGTTGGCGGGGCGCTTGCGCTTCCGCTTCTTCTTAATGCCGTCGCTGCCCGCACCAGGTGCCGGGATCATGGAGTAAGGGTACTGCTCTAACCTTACTTATTGTGACTAGTGCATTGGGAGCGGCAGGCGAGCTAGCGATCCGTTCTCTCATCGAACGTGCGCCACTAGCGGGCTCTCTTGCGCAGGCATTTAAAGCTAAAGGATTTACCTTGGCGCTAGTTGGTGGCCCTGTGCGTGATGCGATTTTAGGACGCCTTGGAAATGATTTAGATTTCACAACAAATGCTCTGCCTCAGGATTCAAAAAAGATTTTACAGGAGTGGGCAGAAAATATTTGGGAGACAGGAATCGCATTCGGAACCGTTGCTGGAAAGCGCGGTGACACAACTGTTGAAGTAACTACATATCGCAGTGAGCGCTACGATTCTGATTCACGTAAACCAGAGGTTGAGTACGGAAAAGAGATTCTCGGTGATTTATCGCGCCGAGATTTCACAGTTAATGCGATGGCTCTCGAACTCACCGGTGATGCGCCAGAGTTTCTCGACCCATTTAATGGTTTGCAAGATCTGTCAAAGAGGGTTTTGCGAACACCTGGGCGACCAAGTGATTCATTTAATGACGACCCACTTCGCATGATGCGTGCTGCTAGATTTGCAAGCCAGTTAGATTTTGAGATTGATCCCAATGTTCTAGTATCAATAAAAGATTTAGCACATCGCATCGCGATAGTTTCAGCCGAGCGAGTGCGTGATGAGTTTATAAAAATTCTCATGTCGCCCGATCCACGTATTGGAATAACAATCTTGGTTGATACGGGTTTAGCCGACATTGTCATTCCTGAGATTCCAAAACTTCGTTTAGAAGTTGATGAGCATCACCACCATAAAGATGTGTATGAGCACTCCATAACAGTTCTTGAGCAAGCGATGGTGCAAGAGGCTCGGCTGGGCGGAGCTAATTTAGTTATCCGTCTTGCCGCTTTATTGCACGACATTGGTAAACCCAAAACACGCAGCTTTATCGATGGTGGTGGAGTTTCATTTCATCATCACGAAGTCGTCGGTGCGCGTCTAGTTAAAAAACGCTTACAAGAGCTGCGTTTTGATACCCACACCATTGAAGCCGTTGAGACATTAACAGCGCTCCACTTACGTTTTCATGGTTACGGAGATGGTGAATGGAGCGATTCGGCCGTGCGTAGATATGTGCGAGATGCAGGTGGGTTATTAACTCATTTACATGTTCTTACCCGCGCCGACTGCACAACAAGAAATAAAGCAAAGGCCACTCGTCTATCTGGGATTTATGGGTCACTCGAGGCGCGCATCGATATCTTGATGGAGCAAGAAGAGCTATCAAAGATTCGCCCAGATTTAGATGGCGCACAAGTAATGGAGTTATTGAATTTAAAGCCATCTCGCGAAGTTGGTGCTGCTATGGATTTCTTAATGGAGCTGCGTTTAGATCAAGGGCCAATCGGTGCCGAAAAAGCTACAGCCGAGTTACTTAATTGGTGGAAAGACAGAGGGTCGAAGTAAGCGAGCTGCAGCAAGTAAGTAAGCAGCACTCACACATAATGGAACAACAGCCGAGGCACCTGAGGGTGGAAGTAGCAAGGCAGCAATTATTCCGCCAGAGACAATCGCTCCATTGACCACAACGTCATAAACCGCAAAGACGCGACCGCGAAAGTAGTCATCGATCTTGGATTGTACTAAAGCATCATTTGTAACTTTAAGATTCTGTCCAAAAAAAGATGTTAAAAATGCGGTAAGAATTAAAGTGAGTTGTGTTTGAGTAGCGGCCAAGATGAGCGGACAGAGTGCGCTGATAAATAGTGCGATACGCATCCAATGGTGTCGGCCAACCTTACTTACACCATATGGTGCTAAGAAGGCACCTAGAAAAACACCGAGACCTGCAAAGGAGAGAGCAAAACCAAAGCCATTTAAACCATTTTCAGGAAGAGCAGGGTCGTTAAAAGTATTTCGCTCAAGTAAAAGTGCAGTTAATGTGAGAGCAGTTAATCCTCCGCGGTGAACAGCCGTTGCAAGAATTCCGCGTGCTGCATCTGAATGAACTGCGAGAAAAGAAAAACCCTCTCGCATATCTGTAAAACCTTGAGAAAAACTCGCCGCCACTTTCTCGTGCTGCATTGGACCGATCTCAAACCTCTTCAATCTGCTAGTTAACAGTGCAGCTATAAAATAACCAGTACTAGCCATAAGAATAAGTAATGCATCGGCGTGATCAGCTAAAGTCAGAGAGTCCACAACAGCGCGCACACCAACACCGATTCCTCCTCCGACAACTACAAGAACAGAGCCACCAGTTACAGCCATAGCGTTTGCGGTAATTAGTGATTGGGAATCGACTAAAAGAGGCAGACCTGCAGAAAGGGCAGCGAGGATTAAACGGTTTATTCCAAATGCAATAAGAACCACGATCGTTAAAGCCAAACCAGTGGTGCCACGGAAAATTAAAAAAGCGACAACCAAAAGATTTAGACTCCGCGCTAGATTTGAGAAGAGTAGAGCCCGTTGCCTAGAGATTCGATCTAGAACTGTGCCAACGAAAGGCCCAACAATTGAATATGGAAGCAAGACAACGGCAAAGCCAAGGGCGGCGCTCAATGCATTGGCTTGGCGATCGGGCGAGAAGAGAACAAAAGATGCAAGGGCGCTCTGGAAGATGCCATCTGTGGCCTGCCCGGTCCAACGAATCACCAGTAAACGCGAAAACCTGGGGTGTGTGAGTAGATTTATAAAACCCATAAGAAAGAGCGTAGTCGCAGAAGGTGGTTTATTGTTATGAACCATGAAGTCGCAACGTTCGTACATCGATTATTCACTTGATAAGCGCGCAACCCTATTGGCGCTCTTTCGTGGAACTGTCGATGCCTGTGATGCCGACCCCTACTTACTACGAGCGGCAAAGTGGCATGGAGAAAAAACTGCTCGCAACTGCCCAGTGTGTAAGAAAAATGGATTAGTCGAACTTCGCTACACCTTTGGCGAGCAGTTGGGGCAGTACTCAGGACGCATTAAGTCACCTCAAGAGCTACACGAGATGGAGAGTGAGTTCGGCGAGTTTCGTGTCTATATCGTTGAGATTTGCAGAGATTGTTTATGGAATCACCTGTGTGCCTCTTTTATCTTAGGAGATGGGCGAGAGCGCAAGGCGCCCCGCAAAGTACGCACCCTAGAGGACGAAGATTACGCAGCAAGGTAGCCTTAACTAATGCTTCGCAGATTTCTCATTAGAGCTACAGTCTTTATCGGCGGTTTTGGTTTTATCGCCGGCGCTGTTCTCTTTGCACTGGCGTATTTTACCGTTGATATCCCAGATCCCAACGCCTACGTCAATAGCCAGTCAACAATAATTCAATATTCAAATGGCGAAGAGATTGGACGAGTGGGAACACAGAATCGTCGGATAATTCCTCTGGCAAAGATTCCTCTGAATATTCGCCATGCCGTGCTTGCAGCCGAAGATCGTGGATTTTATTCAAACCGTGCATTTAGTGTTACCGGAATCGCGCGTGCGATATTTAATAATCTCAAAGGCGGTTCACTGCAGGGCGGCTCGACCATCACACAACAGTATGCAAAAACTGCTTTTTTAACACCAAGCCGGACTATTCAACGCAAGATAAAAGAGCTAGTAATCTCTATCAAGTTAGAGAATCAACTATCTAAAGATCAAATCTTTGAAAACTATCTGAATACTATTTACTTTGGTCGCGGCTCATATGGTGTCATGACGGCTTCGCAACAGTATTTCAATCGCAATGTCGATCAACTAACAAATGCCCAGGCCGC
>WLHF01000028.1 GCA_009702835.1 Actinomycetota bacterium | reverse complement strand
TCCTGCTTGGGTGTTGACCAGAGCCTATGGGGCAGAGATTATTGTCCCCAATCCTACTTCTGTGGGACCCGATAATTTGAGGAGAGCACATTGAAAATATTTAAAAAGGTGATTGGAGCAGTTGCGGTATTAAGTTTAGTACTGACTGGTGCCTCACTTACATCTACTTCCGCACAAGCCGCCTCAAAATGTAAGTCACCAATTCTAATTGGTGCTGCAATGGCGCAAACAGGCTTTATGTCACCATTTGATGGTCCAGCAATTACAACTGCACAGATTCAAGTGAATAAAATTAACGCTGCTGGTGGAGTACTAGGCTGCCAACTCCAGTTTAAAGCTGTAGATACAGGTACAGATCCTGATAAGGCTGCACAGATTGCAACTACATTTATCGGTCAAGGAGCCAAGTTACTTCTAGTTACTTGCGATGCTGACATCAACTATAAGAGTGCACTTGTTGCCAATACTGCAGGTGTTTTGGTAATTGCTCCTTGCGTAGGCTCTACTGCGATGGGTCCAAATAATGGACTTAACTTAGGATTCTCAATGGGATCAGCAGTTCCTGGTGAAGCCGCGATCATGGCTGAATATGCCGCAGCTAACATAGGCAAGACAGCGACATTGTTCAAAGATATGTCACTCGCTTACACAACGAGCCAATGCGATGCATTTGCTACTCGATTTAAGAGTCTTGGTGGCCGAATTGTTTCCACACAAGAGTTTAATCAAACACAGGCTGGACACCTTGCAGCTCCTGTTGATGCTCAAGTAGCTGCTGCAAAGAAAGATGGTTCAAAGGTCATTGCCCTTTGTTCATATCCTGGAGGTGGTGCAGAAGCACTCGCTTCGATTCGTAAAGCTGGCTTAGACACTGCCGTTATTTCTGGTTTCGGAATGGACGGAGCTTTCTGGCTTGGTGCAGTTCCTAATCTGAGCAACTTCTATGTTGTCACTTATGCATCTGTGTTCGGAGACGATCCAAATCCTGGTGTAAATACTTTGATGGCATCATTTAAGAAAGTAACTGGGCAAGATGCAGCTACTGGTGGATTCATCACTGGCGCAGCTTCAATTGATGCTTTCGTTGCGGCAGCAAAGCGCGCTAATTCCTTTGATGGGGTAAAGCTTGCCTCTTCACTAGAATCTTTCCGCCGAGTTTCAACAGTTGCTGGGCCAACGTCATTTTCTGCAAAACTGCACGTAAATGTCACGCGCCCAATGGCGATTATCCAAGTAACTAAGGGAGTTCACCACTTCGTGGCTTACAAGGCTGCGGTGCGACCAGTTCTTTAATAGGCGCAAAGCAAAACTTCGTTAAAACCAGAAGCGAGTGCCATAATTGCACTCGCTTCTGGTTTTCATTGCCCAAGATTTATTAAGTAAATTGATATATGAGGAGATAAATGTCGCTGGGATTTGCCGCAGAAGGTTTAAGCAAATCTTTTGGGGCCCTTGTGGTTCTCAATAATGTTTCGCTCACAATAAAACCAGGGGAGACCATAGGTCTGCTTGGTCCTAATGGTGCTGGAAAAACTACTTTGGTTAATATTTTAACTGGCTATGAGCAGGCAGATTTAGGCTCCGTAACATTAGATGGTCAATCATTTAATACATTGCCGGCCCATGCTCGCGCTCACAATGGCCTAGCCAGAACTTTTCAATCAGGCAGGCTATTTTCAGAGTTAACTGTCGCCGAAAATATTGCCTTAGGCGCTCTTAGTGTAGGTATATCCAGCAAGGTGGCCGAAAAGAGAACTGCGGAGATCCTCGAAATTTTAGAGATCTCAAATTTGGCAGAAAATCGAGCTAACTCTATTTCGCATGGAAATGCACGGTTAGTAGGTTTGGCGCGCGCCGTAGTCGCTGAACCTAAGTACTTGATTATGGATGAACCAGCTGCAGGTATCAATGAGCATGAAACTCCAACTCTTCTTGCGGCTTTAAAGACCGTTAGCAAGACTCTGGGTTGTGGAATGCTTTTAGTCGAACACAATGTGCAATTAGTCCTCGATTTCTCTTCCAGAATTATTGTTTTAGCAACTGGAAATCTAATTTACGATGGAAAGCCTGAGCATGCGCTTTCAGATCCAGCCGTGAAATCTGCGTATTTGGGTGAAATGTCTTTGAATATTTCGAATGTGAGCCATTGACACTATGCAAATTCTTGAAATAGAAGGTTTAAACTCTGGATACGGAAAAGTTGATGTTCTATTAAATATCTCTTTTACTATGAAGGTCGGTCAATGCTTTGGAATTGTTGGACCAAATGGAGTTGGCAAATCGACTTTACTGCAGACAATTGCCGGTGCGATTAAGCCAAAATCTGGTTCTATTAAATTACTTGGTAATGAAATTTCTGGAAAAAACCCAGAAGATATTGTTCGTAGTGGCTTGGCATTAGTGCCTGAGGGAAGGCAAATTTTCAGTGGTTTAACGGTAATGGAAAACCTACAACTTGGTTTGACGGGAAGAGTGGATAAAAAAACTTCACATCAGGCAGTAGAACAAGTTGCAGAACTTTTCCCAGTCATTACAACTCATTCAAAACAACAAGCTGGTTTATTGAGTGGTGGGCAGCAACAGCAATTGGCTATTGCTCGAGCATTGATTACCGATCCGAAAGTTTTGCTTTTGGATGAACCAAGCCTAGGGCTTGCACCAAATATTATTAATGATTTATTTAGTAATCTTAGTAGAATTCTTGAGGCCGGAACAACGCTCTTAATTGTCGAGCAACGCGCCAATCTCATAACTAAATTTGCTGATGAAATTCTTGTTATGCGTGATGGATTAATTCAGGCTCGTTTAAATAAGATTGATGCACAAGACGAAAACAAGCTAAAAGAGGCTTACTTTGGGGCAGGAGTAAAAAAATGATACAAACAATTTTGAATGCTCTAAGTCTTGGTGGAACATACGCCCTTGCCTCTCTTGGTTTGGGATTAGTTTTTGGCGTTATGCGATTAGTGAATTTTGCCTATTCAGAGTTAATAACGATTGCCGCCTACACCTTAGTGATGACAAGCCAGATGCCGATCATCGTGGGTTTCTTACTCTCTGTAGTTGTTACCTCAATAGCTGCCGTTCTCATGGAGTTACTTGTCTATCGGAGATTACGTGGAGTGGCACCAGCCATCATGCTTGTTGCCTCATTTGGGTTGTCCAAATTGCTTCAGCAGGTTTATGAATTATGTTTCGGCGCTTTACCTAGATCGGCTTCGATTGCACCGTGGATGAGTGGTGAGTTAAAATTCAGCGGAGTTTCAATCACTAATACTAGTCTCATAACTGCACTCTTAACAATTGTATTGCTACTAGTAATGAGATTTTTGCTCAATAAAACCTCATTCGGTATTCAATTAAAAGCAGCTTCAGCAGATTTCCGAACTGCTCGCTTGTTGGGTGTGCGCGCAAATCACTTGATTACATTATCCTTTGCAATGAGTGGGGTGCTTGCAGCTTTTGTAGGTGCAATTTTAGTGGTTGGCAATCCTCAGGTTGAGCCTATGTTTGGGATGAATATGACGATTTTAGCTTTAGTGGGAATTGTCATTGGTGGTATCTCATCATTACCAGGCTCAGCACTCGGTGGTTTTATAGTTGGCGTAATTCTTAGTTTATTGAACACCTGGCTTGGAAATGGCCGAGTTTATAGTTACTCCTGGTTATTTGCAGTTGTTTTCATTATTTTGCTAGTTAGGCCGGGTGGGTTATTGAGCAAAGGGCAAGAAATGGAGCGCGTCTGATGTTTACAAAAAGCTTGGTTAAAGGATTAACAAAATTTTCTTTCGCTGAACTATTCATTCCTTTAGTAGTTGTCGCAAGCTCTTCGCTGTGGCTATCAGGGAGATCTACTAGTCTCTTACTATTTATAAAATTCACACTGTGTTATTTAATGATGGTGTTGTCTTTGCAGGTTTTTGTTGGAAATTCTGGAGTTCTTTCCTTTGGTCACGGATCATTCGCCATGGTTGGTGCATTTGTATCTGGATTAGCAACGGCACCATTAATGATCAAACAAAATGCAATGGCACTTAGTAATTTGTGGCAACCCCTTGTCGACTTCAAATTAAATTTGGGAATGAGTTTGTTAGCCTCAGCATTTGCAGGCGGAGTCTTTGCAGCCTTTACTGGTGGGTTTTTGATGAGATTAAATGGCTTGGCAGCTGGTATTGCAACTTTTGCCTTACTTGGAATCACTTATAATATTTTATTCAATAACAATCATGTTGGTCCAAGTAATCAAGCTCTACCTGGTGTTTCTCAGTTTTCAAATCTAACTCTGCCATTAGTTTTGGTTCTACTGGCGATGATTATGGTCTATTTTTATAATCTATCGCGGGCGGGGCGTACATTGCGTGCTACTCGTGAAGATAATTTGGCTTCACGTGGATTAGGTATCAATATTATTCGTGTTCGCTGGATGAGCTTCACTTTCTCTGGAGTCCTTGCTGGTCTCGCGGGAGCTATGTATGCCCATGTCGGTGGTGCAGTTCAAGTGCAAGATTACTATCTTGGATTCACTTTTTACACATTAGCAATGCTTATTGTTGGTGGAAGCGCAAGCTTGTGGGGTGCAGTACTTGGGACTGTTGTTGTATCAGGTGTTAGCCAGATTCTCTTAATGTGGGAACAAAGTTCTCCTGTATTTGGCATAACAATTCACTTACCAATCGGTACTCGTGCAATTGTAATTGCTGGAATGCTAGTTGTAATATTACTATGGCGTCCGAATGGTATTTCAAATGGTAGCGAAATAAAGTTGCCAAATTTTTTGAGGAAAATTAAAGCGTCATAAATCTTCCGCCATTGACATCTAAAGTTGCACCTGTAATATAAGAAGAGTCATTGCTAGCTAAGAAAAGTACGGGGCCAACACACTCTTGAATTTCTGGCATTCGACCAAGAGGAATCCCGGCAAGAACTTCTTTTCGTTCAGCAGCAGATAGATTTTCAAACATGCCCTCTAATCGATCGGTAAGAAAAAGTCCCGGTGCAATTGCATTGACGCGAATATTCTCTAAGCCAACTTCTTTTGCTAATCGTCGCGTGAGCCCAAGGATTGCAGCTTTCGCGGCCGCGTATGGCACGCCAGTTACTGGACTAGCACTTCTCCCGCCAATTGATGAAAAGGTTACGATCGCGCCGCCACCTTTTTTCTTCATGTATGGGATCACAGCTCGAGCACAGTAGTAAGTACCTTTTACATTGACATCGATGACTAAATCTAAATCTTCATCTGAAATTTCATCCATGTCTCGCGGGGTTCCAAGGGATCCACCAGCGGCTGCGATCAAAATGTCGATATCTCCAAGTGAGTTCGCAAGTTCACCGATTGCTTGCGTTACAGCTTTGCCATCTCGAACATCAACTGCCCGGCCATCGGCTGAAATATTCTTGGCCCTTAAACTTTTGAGCACTTCTGAAATGCCGGCCTGATTATTATCAATCACTGCAACGTTCGCGCCTTCTTGCCCAAACTCAAAGGCAATCGCTGCGCCCAAGCCCCCAGCACCCCCGCTTATAACAACGGTCTTGCCAGCAAATCGATTTTTTACCATTAGATTTTCTCCCGTTGCAGGAGTCGCCAGTTGGCCTCCTTTGCGCTAGCGTACCCCAAGGTCCGTGTCGTATCCTTGACGGCAGTCAAAAAGTCGGCATACCAGTTGAGAGTATTCAGAGAGGTAGTTAATGAAGATTCTTTCTATCGGTGGTGGCGCAGCTGGACTTTATTTTGGAATTCTCATGAAGAAACTCGACCCCAGCAATGAGATCACTATCTTGGAGCGCAATCGCCCCTATGACACTTTTGGATGGGGTGTCGTTTTCTCAGACCAGACTTTGAGCAATTTTGTTAGAGCAGATGAGCCAACGGCTCGTACGATATTGCAGTCTTTTAATCACTGGGATGACATTGATGTGCGAATCAACGGTACCAGCATTATTTCTGGTGGACATGGCTTCTGCGGAATTGGCAGAAAACGACTTCTTAACATCCTTCAAGAGCGTGCCGAGGGTTTAGGCGTTAAATTAGTCTTTGAAGCCGATATTAAAGATGATCAAGAGGCTGCACGGCAGTACGGCGCCGATTTAGTAATTGCCGCCGATGGTTTAAATAGTGCCATCCGAACTCGCTATGCGAGTACTTTTAAACCCGATATCGATACACGCAAGTGTCGCTTTGTTTGGCTAGGAACAAAAAAACTCTTTAAGGACTTCACTTTTATCTTTGAAAATACTGAGTTCGGTTGGTTTCAGGCGCACATCTATCAATTCGATGGGGACACATCCACATTCATTGTTGAAACTCCGGAAGATGTGTGGCAGCGCGCAGGAATAGATGAGATGTCGCAAGAAGAGTCGATTGCATTTTGCGAGAAATTATTTGCAAAGCACCTAGATGGCGCCGAACTTATGAGCAACGCAGCCCACTTACGGGGCTCAGCTAGCTGGATTAAATTCCCGCGTGTGATTTGTGAAAACTGGGTTCAGTGGAACTCAATTGATGGCAAGGAAGTTCCAGTTGTGTTGATGGGCGATGCCGCTCATACCGCACACTTTTCAATTGGTTCAGGCACAAAATTAGCAATGGAAGATGCGATTGAACTTGCTAACTCGATTGCAGCAAGTACGACTGGAGATATGCATGAAATCCTGGCTTCATACCAAGAGACTCGTGCAATTGAGGTACTCAAGATTCAAAATGCTGCACGTAATGCGATGGAGTGGTTTGAAGAGACTGGGCGCTATACCAATATGCCGCCAGAGCAGTTTAATTTCTCACTTCTAACTCGTAGCCAGAGAATTTCACATGATAATTTGCGCGTCCGTGATGCCGACTTCATAGCCTCATACGACAAGTGGTTTGCAACTAAAGCCTTTGCCGATGCTGGTCTAGAGCTCCCAGCTAACGTTGAGAATATTCCACCTATGTTTACGCCTTTTAAACTCCGTGATGTAGTTTTGAAAAACCGTGTTGTAGTTTCACCGATGGCTCAGTATTCATCCGAAGATGGACTAGCCGCTGATTACCACCTTGTTCACTTAGGAGCCCGTGCTATGGGCGGAGCTGCAATGGTCTTTACTGAGATGACCTGCGTGAGCGCTGATGCGCGCATCACTCCAGGGTGCCCAGGCCTTTATAAGCCAGAGCACACGCAAGGGTGGAAGCGCATCGTTGATTTCGTTCATTCCAATAGCGATGCAAAGATCGCAGTTCAAATTGGTCATGCGGGTGCAAAGGGTGCAACCAAACTTGCTTGGGATGGAATCGATAAGCCAGTGGAAACCGATTCATGGTCGCTCATTTCCGCCTCTCCAGAGCAATACTTGACTGGAGTTTCACAGACATCGCGCGAGATGACACGTGGCGATATGGATCGAGTTAAGCAGGATTTTATTAACTCAACAAAGGCTGCAGAAGTTGCGGGCTTTGATTGGTTAGAGCTTCACGCAGCTCATGGATATTTGCTCTCATCATTTATCTCTCCCATCACAAACCGTCGAAGCGATGAGTACGGTGGCTCTCTTGAGAACCGAATGAGATATCCACTAGAGGTTTTTGCAGCAGTGCGAGAGGTCTGGCCGGTAGGCAAACCAATTAGCGTACGTATCTCGGCCCACGATTGGACCGAAGGTGGAATCACCCCACAGGATGCCGTTGAAATCGCTAAGGCATTTAAAGCAGCTGGCGCCGATCTCATTGACTGTTCATCTGGTCAAGTTACTAAGAGAGAAAAGCCAGTCTTTGGTCGCATGTTCCAGACACCGTTTGCCGATCAAATCCGCAATGAGGCAGGTATCGCGACGATTGCAGTTGGTGCAATCTTTGAAGCCGACAATGTAAATACGATCATCGCAGCTGGTCGCGCCGACTTGTGTGCAGTAGCGCGTATGCACTTAGTCAACCCGGCCTGGACACTCTTAGAGGCGGCCAAGATTGGCTATAAGAATGTCACGTGGCCTAAGCAGTACATCTCTGCCAAAGTTCAAATCGAGCGAAACATTGAACGAGAAAAGCAGATGGCGGCAACTGCAAAGAGTTCACTCTCATACGAGCAAATCACTGCAGCATTCGAAGGATAAGTACTTTATTTTTTAAGCCAAGATGGCGCGAAGTTTTGTGCCATCTTCATCGGCTAAAGCCGCTTTACGTAGTTCGCTAATTCGGCCTGCAACTCCACTTTCATTGCGCAACGATTGCACTTGCTCCATAACAAGTAAGAAATTGCGCCAACCATTTGCATGGGTGTCACCATAGCCTTTAATTAAATTAGCGCACTCGGCGATTTCATAGGCTAAATCGTAATTGCTCTCAATCTCTTGGTTTATCGAAGCAATCCACTGATCCATACGCTCTTGTTCTAAATTAAAACGCAGCGAACGTCGACGTATGGGCTTAAGGCGGGCGATGAAATAAAGCATGATGTAGCCGTGTATTGAGGTAGTTTGTAAAATTATTCCATTTTTAGTTAGTTTTTCAATAGTATTAGTTACTGGTTTGGTTCGTAGTAGCCAGCGCCCCGCAGCGGTCGGCAAGGTATCTGCAAACTCCTCAGAGCGAGGATGCAAAAACTCACGGATCTGCAAAATTTGATCGTTTTGAACTTGAGCTTCATCGCCAACACGGTTAAAACGAGTTCTACGAATCTTTAAATCGGCGACTCTGATCGTATCTTCATAGGTCATCCAGAGCGCTGTATATCGAGCCACCTCTAAAAGCACACGGGAGGTTCCATCACCGAACTTAGCTTCAGCATCTCGCACAGTTAGAAGTCGGTTTAAATATTGATTTGCGTAAGCCACATCCTGATAGTCGGCACAACGCTTAATGCCATTTACTAACATCACTGTTACGGGCTCCGGGAACTCGGACTTAATGCGACCAGCAAGCCCTTGTAATCTAGCTCCAACTGCGCCATTAGGGTTATTAATAATCTCTAACTCCTCTTCAGGGGTTAGTTGCTGCGCTCCTGTAGAGGCCTCTTTTGGTTTTCTACCAATTGAGATATCAACGCTGACGCTCTTAGGTGTTGGAGAGATACATTGGGTGGCAATCTCAAAGCTGCTCTCAAAGGCTTTAATTGAGCTAGCAACACCAACACCACCGCGCTCGATCGAGGCAATGAAATCTTTTTTATCAAAGGGAAGTGCACCACTTCCAGCCAAAGCACCATAGAGAGCAGCTGAAATTAAACTCTTTGTAGTTTCGGCAACCTTTGCAAAATCTCCAGAGATAAATAGCTTTGCCGCATTTCGTGATGAATCCATTAATACATCGGAATCGACTCGACCGTCTCCAAGTGCGATCTTTTCAGTCATTGAATAGACACGGTGGGTTGAAGTAATGAGGGTAGTTTTATTTTTTGAAATAAAACCGCGCTGTACTGCGCGTCCAGACTCCATGAGCTCTGATGCAACTACGATATCAACTTCACCAGGGGCGGCCATTGTGCTAAAGACTGGCTCTTTCATCTCACCCGCTAGCTTTGGAAAGAATTCAAGATAATAAACGGTTGTACCTGTGCGCTGTGCGACACCTGGCACCGAAGTTGTTTGAGCAAAAAAGCCGCAGTGCTCGGCCATATCAACGGCCCAATCAGCTAGTACGCCGCCACCTTCACCACCCATAGCTAAAATCGCCATAGTGATTGGTCTCGAGTTTTTAGTAAACTCTTCAACCTTAGGCATCGATGCCCTTTAAGCGACGTTCGATTCCGTTTTGTAAAAAGCCAATCATTATGTTACGAATACCGAGCTTGGCTTTATCCCACATATTTGGATTGCTAATAATCTCTGAGCGGTAGAACGATGGGCACAAAACTGCCGCTTGGGCCGCCTCACCGCAGAGTCCACAGCCCACACATGAGTGCAGAATCGTTGCAACAGGATCTTTGCGCATCGCATCTGGGTTAGGCGCAATTGTTAATGAGGGACAGCCGTTAATGCGAATACATGAGTGATCACCCGTACAGGTATCTGGATCGATCCCAAAACGCTCTTTAACGACGCGCTTACCGGCTTTAATGCGGGCTGCAATTTCAGGTCGTACTCGGCGCTGCTTATTAAGCGTGCACTCACTTTGAGCGATGATTACTTTAGGTCCACGAGTTTTACCCGTAAGGGCTTCCTTCATTAAATCGCGCATCTCGCTAACGCGATAGGTATTTTGAACGGTCTTGACCCACTTCACACCAATGCCTCTAACCGCATTTTCGATTGGGTGCTTAGTAGAGCGATTGGTGTTCTCTGCAGTTGATGAGAGAAGATCTTGACCACCTGTTGCCGCGCTGTAGGCGTTATCAACGACGATCATCACGCCATCGCTCTCATTAAAGACCGCGTTACCAACACCACTTGTGAGTCCGTTATGCCAAAAGCCACCATCACCCATAAAACTAATTGTTCTTTTATCACTTGCCGGATCACTAAGTGCTGATGCACCTGCAGCGCCAAGGCCATAGCCCATCGTTGTTGCTCCGATATTAAATGGTGGCAAGATTGAAAATAGGTGACAGCCGATATCGGCGCTGATGTGATGACTACCAGTTTCACGCTCTGCCAATTTAAGTGCTGTAAATATTGGTCGCTCTGGGCAGCCCGTACAAAATGATGGAGGTCTGCCATGAACTACCTCTGCTGGAATCACGGCTGAGATTGAATTAGGTTTTTCACCATCTGGTCTAACTAAATCTGGCAGATTTTCATTATCAATAAGTGTTGGACCGTATTTCTTTAAGAACTCTAAAATTCCTTTGACTACGGCAGCTGGTGTGTATTCACCGGCCGGCAATAGGAAATCTTTGCCGTGAAGCTTTGTGGGTATATCTCCTCGTCGCAGAACTGCGTGAATATTCTGCTCGATGTAGTCGGGCTGGCCCTCTTCAACAAGCAAGATAGCTTTCTTGCTCTTTGCAAACTCAATTACCTCATCATCAATAATCGGGTAGGTAACGTTGAGAATATAAAGAGGAATATTTGTATTTCCATAAACGTCAGATAGTCCAAGTAACTGAAGTGCGCGTATGACGGTGTTATAGAGCCCGCCTTGCATAACGATTCCAAAATCTTGAGTTCCGTCGAAGAAGACCTCGTTGAGTTTGTTCTCTTTAATGAACTTTACAGCCGCCGGCCAGCGCTTCGTCAATTTCTCTTGCTCATGCAAGAAACTGGCAGGAGGCAAAACAATACGGCTAGTGTCTCTACGTGGATTCTCCATCGCCTCTTTTAATGTAAATGGGGAACGAACATTATCTTTAGCAATAAAGCGTCCATGTAAATGGCAAGAGCGAAGTCGCAATTGAAGCATCACTGGCGAATTAGAAGCTTCGGAAAGTTGAAATCCATCTTCAACTGCATCGACAATGGCCGTTAAATTTGGCCGTGGATCTAATAACCAAATCTGTGATTTCATTGCAAAGGCATGCGAGCGCTCTTGCATAATCGATGAGCCTTCGCCGTAATCCTCACCAACAATAATGAGAGCACCACCAGTGACACCGCCTGAAGAAAGATTGGCAAGGGCATCGGACGCAACATTTGTGCCCACAGTTGATTTAAAAGTTATTGCTCCGCGCAATGGGTAGTGAACTGATGCTGCTAGCGATGCCGCCGCTGTCGCCTCAGATGCGCTATTTTCAAAGTGGACCCCAAGTTCATCAAGAATCTCTTTGGCATCACCCAGAACATCCATGAGGTGGGAGATTGGCGCACCTTGGTATCCGCCTACATATGCAACGCCTGATTGTAGAAGTGCCTTCGTTACAGCGAGAATTCCTTCACCAAGAAACTCTTCACCGTCGCCAACTCGAAGTTTTTTAACTTCGGCGGCAAACGAGCGCTCGGCCATGGCACTCCATCCATAAAGGCATAAGGGCCCCGCTAGGGGGCTCACGTTGAATTATTGTGCCAGTTGCCTCGCATGGTGTCCACATGATTGTGACGGCCGTCAGATCCCGAGGGGACTAGTCGCTAACCCAAAAGCGCGCTAATCTCGCCCAGATGCTCAATAACTAAGAGTTTATGACGACCACTAATAAGGAGAAATGAATGGCCAACTTATCGGCTCTTGCACAAGAGCTTGCATCTGGGGCAGTCCAGGTAATTGATTTAACCGCCCCTTTACACAGCGAAACACCGATTCTTACTCTTCCACCTGAGTTTGGTCAGACTGCAAATTTCAAATTAGAACAAATCTCACGTTACGATGAAAAAGGTCCAGCGTGGTACTGGAATAATTTTCACACTGGTGAGCACACTGGTACGCACTTCGATGCTCCTAATCACTGGGTGACTGGAAAGGATCTTGATGACGTTTCACAAGTTCCACCAAGTCGCCTTATTGGGCCAGCTGTCGTTCTCGACTTTGTAAAAGAGGCTGCAGCTAATCCAGATTTCCTTCTTGAGGTCTCACATATTGAGGCTTGGGAAAAGGCGCATGGCGCAATTCCAAAGGGTGCATGGGTTCTCTTTCGCACTGGTTGGTCAAAGTTTGGTGATGACCCAGTTGCATTTGCAAATGCCGATGAGAATGGTCCTCATACTCCAGGGCTTCCACCAGAGTGTGCTGAGTATATAAGCACTAAGCGCGACATTCTCGGTCTAGGCGTAGAGACGGTTGGTATCGATGCTGGCGGAGCATTTGGAATGAGTGTTCCATTTCCTTGTCACAATATGTTAATGGGAAATAACAAGTACGGTTTAACTTCACTTCGCAATCTCGATAAGTTACCGGCACAAGGTGCAATTGTTATAGCTGCACCTCTTAAGATTGTTGGCGGTTCAGGAAGTCCATGCCGAGTCTTGGCGTTAGTTTCTAAGTAAGCCTTCAAAAAGAAAGGCCGGTCGAGATTACTCGATCGGCCTTTCTTTAAGAATTGAAATTATTTTTGGTAGAACTTCTTACTGAGCAATCGCTTTGCAACCAAGTATCCAGAGCCTCCACCAAGACCTGGGCCAGGATGAGTTGAAGCACCTATGTGCCACAAGCCTTTAATCGGTGTGCGATGCCCCGTTGCATGAGAGAGAGGACGCCACACTGCATACTGATCAATGCGGCAATCACCCGAATACGGATCCCCTCCTACAAGATTTGCGTTCATTGCCTCAATTTGAACCGGCCCTAATACAACTTTGGCTAGCGTGGCCGAGTGTAAATTAGAGATTTGCTCTCCTAGCTGTGCAAGAACTCGATCGGCATATGCATGTAGTCGCTCTTGGTTCCAACTACCATCGCCCGGATCAATTTCTCCAGCTAAATCCCCCACAATTATTCGAGGATTTTCTTGAAGTTGAATCCATAGAATCGATTGACCTTCTGGGGCGCGCGACTTATCCATTGTTGTTGGCTGTCCAACGACAATTGTGGGCCGCTTTGGTAGATAGCCACGATTTGATGCATTGACTGATTCTGATAATGAGTTCATGCCATCTAGAACGTGAACTATTGCCACATCTGCTAATCGAGCATCGTTTCTCCATATAGGTGGTTCAGCGAGAGCCAAGTGAATTTGAATCGCTGCACGACCATAACGAAATGCCTCAACTGATTTTCTAACCTCCTCAGTTACCACTTCACTACCTAATAGGCCTTGATACAAGGCTTGTGGTGTTGTGGAGGCAAGAACAGCTTTATTAGCAAAGAGTTCTCGGCCATCAGATAGCTTCACACCCGTTGCTTTTCCATTATCAACTAAAATCTTTTTTACGTCGGCTCCGGTAATTAATTGGCCACCGTTGTCTGTAATTATCGCTATTAACGCTTCAACTAATTTAATTCCCCCACCGATTGGTACCGGCATTCCACCAAAGGCAACGGCCGCCGAAATAACTTTTGTAATAAATCCGCTACTGGCATCATCTGGACCCAGGCCATTATGAAGGGCCCATGGGGCAAGCAGTGATTTACTAACAGGTGATGTAAAAGTTCT
>WLHF01000027.1 GCA_009702835.1 Actinomycetota bacterium | reverse complement strand
ACTGAAGATTTCATCAATGGAAAGATCGAGCGCTAAAGCTAGCCAACAATAAAAAGGAAGTAGGAACGAAAAGGCCCCCTGGTATTAACCAGGGGACCTTTTCTAACCCCTCACGGAGAGTTGAGGGTTAAATCGTCGCATCCTCAGGAGTACGACGAATATGCATCAATCCAGCTATACCCAACAAAAGGAATAGAAGTCCACCAACAAAACTTGCGATTGCTGCATACCCTGCAATCACTCCAAGAGTTCCAAATGCATAGGCCTCAAGAAGCATTCCACGAAGTGTGTTGCCCATGAAAAGTGTTTGGCGAAGATCTCCATATTGCTTTATTTTCTCCACATCGGTGCTTCCACCACGCACAAGGCCCATGTATGCAGAAGAGACTTCTGAATAAGTTGCAGGCTTGCCCATCACGGCAATAGCCGATCCCTTCATGTGTTCCCAGATGTATAGATCTGAATAGTCACGAGCCATTTCACCATTAGTTACTTGCATGCCTTCCCATTTAAGGAGCTGATCTTTAGTCTCAGAGGGCATGCCGGCTGCATCCGGAAATGCGATATTTTGATTTTCTAACTGACTCTGCACTGAGTCATTGGCAAAGGCTGCACCAAAGTTGAGCAGTCCACTAAAGATCAAAAGTAGTGCTGCTAATCCCAGGCCGACATATGAGACAAGCTTGTCAAAAGTTCTACGTTTCATTGTATTTCTCTCTCCCTGTTGTGCATCAAATGGTTAATCAATGCAGTTCCATGTCTACTCTGTGAGTAGATGAGATGAGATCAAAAGTGCGAGGGTCAGCACTCGATGAAAATTACAGAGTGGCTACCCTCAAATAAATGTGATGTGAAGAACAAGACTTAGTCAATATGGCGGTTACACATAGCTTTTCCATCGGGGCCGACTTCCAAATGTAAGCAAGGAAGATCTAACTTGTCGAAGGCTTGATCACCATAATGTGCGCGATATGCAAGTGCTAACAGCACTCGAAGATTTGTTTGAGCATCTGATTTAATTCCAAAAACTTGGGCACTCCGGCTTACAGTATTTTCAACGACCTTTTCACTATGCGATGTCTGCAGGGCGATGGCACTATTTGATTTTCCTTCACAGACCAACTCCAGAACCAACTGTTCAAATGGATTTAACTCTCTTGTTGAAATCGTTATATCTCTTGCCATGTAAATAGCCGCCTCTCCGCGTGTCTCCATTGTGCTCTTTTTATTTACGCAATTCACCCCATAAGATGCCCGGATGAGCGAAATCTTGGCAAAACAAGAGGAACTAGTGCTAACTCTCAGCTTAAATCGTCCAGAGAAGATGAATGCCCTAACGCGAGCTATGTATGCAGATCTGTCTAAGAGCCTCAATGATGCTGCGGGGGATTTTGGAATCCGAGCAGTAGTGCTCACAGCAGAAGGTGATCACTTCACCGCTGGCAACGACATCATGGATTTTATGAACAATCCACCAACCTCAGATGATTCAGAGGTCGCAAAGTTTTTGGCAGCAATTCTTAACTTTCCAAAGCCGTTGCTTGGCGCTGTGAAAGGAAATGCCGTTGGGGTTGGCACCACAATGTTGCTTCACTGCGATGTTGTCATCGCTGGACCGACAGCCAATTTTTCAATGCCCTTTGCATCATTAGGACTGGTTCCTGAAGCAGGATCGAGTTTCTTATTCCCACAGTTAGTTGGCTATCAAAGAGCAGCCCGCATCTTTATGACAGGTGAGAGTTTTGATGCAGATGCAGCCATTGAAATGGGATTGGTAGCAGCCAAGGATTCAGATCCACTGGCACATGCATTAAAGATTGCCCAGCACATTGCGGAGCAACCACCTCAGGCAATCATTAATACAAAGGCTCTTTTAAAGGCAAAAAATCATGATGCCATTGCCGCGATCATGAAGGCTGAGTTTGAGATTTTCTCAATGGCGTTGCAATCAGATGAAGCTATGGAAGCATTCATGAAGTTCATGTCTAAGAAGGGTAAGTAAATGTCACTTGCAGGAAAGCGTATTTTCATAACTGGCGGATCTCGTGGAATCGGACTTGCTATCGCACTTCGTGCCGCACGAGATGGCGCATCTATTGCGATTGCAGCAAAGACATCTGATCCCAATCCAAAGTTAACGGGCACAATTCACACCGCTGCGGCAGAGATCGAAGCTGCTGGCGGAAAAGCACTCGCTATTCAATGCGATTTGCGTGATGAAGCTCAAATCGAAGCAGCAGTAGCTCAGGCTGCTGAAGCCTTTGGTGGAATCGACATTCTTATCAATAATGCAAGTGCAATTAACTTGACCCGTACTGATCAAACTCCGGCAAAGCGCTTTGATTTGATGTTTGATGTCAATGTGCGTGGCACCTTCTTGACATCACAGGCTGCGCTGCCGCACTTACGCAAATCAGCTGCTGAGGGACGAAACCCGCACATCTTGAACCTTTCTCCACCACTTTCTATGAAGCCTGTGTGGTTTAAAAATCACGTGGCTTACACAATGGCCAAGTACGGAATGAGTATGTGTGTTCTGGGTATGGCTGAAGAGTTCAAGCGTGATGGTATTGGAGTTAACGCTCTATGGCCGCGCACAGTAATTGATACAGCCGCCCTTCAAATGATTCCTGGAATTGATGCCGCCGCAGGTCGCACACCAGAGATTTTGGCAGATGCGGCATACATCATCTTTAATCGCGATGCCAAGGAGTGCACAGGCAATTTCTTTGTCGATGATCTTGTCTTGGCAAGTGAAGGAATCACAGACCTGGAAAAGTACTCAGTAAATCCTGGTACTAAGGATTTCCTTCTTGATTTCTTTCTAGACTAAACTAGAGACATGCGCAAAACATTAGTTTCTCTCATTATTGGGCTTCTTGCACTTCTAACGATGCCAAGCTCATTGGCTCATGTGGAGATTGTTTCTTCATTTCCTGAGAAGTTCGCAAATGTAAATCCGATCCCTACGCAGGTGTGGATTGAATTTAGTGGACAACTTCAAACTCTAGATGGAGAAGCTGTTAACTCACTTGAGGTCATCGATTCAACAGGCATTGCAGTTAACTTTGATGATCCGATTATTGAGGGCGCAAAGATTATGACGAAGATTTCGGGACAAAGTGCACCAGGTGCTTTTACCGTTAAGTATCGAGTTGTTGGCGATGACGGACACGTGATCGAAGGGGATTACACCTTCAACGCCTCACCTGATTATGCCGAGGCGGTTCCCACCACCACTTCTGAGGTTGAAAAGAAGACATCATTAAATGTTGGTGGCATAGTTCTGGTGTTTTTCCTTATAGTTTTTGTAGTTGGATACATCATCAAAGAGAGAAATGATAAGAAAAAGTAATGCCAGCTTTTGATCTTGAAATAAATGGCCCAAATACAATTCAGGAGTCAGAACGTCAAGGAAATGCTAGATCTTTGTTCTGGCCGTGGGCCGGGGCAAATGTTTCACTTCTAGCGCTGTCCTATGGTTCTTTCTTTTTAGGTTTTGGAATCTCCTTTAAGCAAGCAACCTTTGCTGCCATCATCGGAACAATTGCTTCATTTCTTCTTGTGGGTATTAGTTCACTTGCAGGTAAGCGCTCAAATGCGCCAACCATGGTTCTTGCGCGAGCATCCTTTGGAGTCAAGGGCAGCATACTCCCAGGCCTTCTCTCATACTTTATTTTCGTAGGATGGGAAACTGTTTTAGTTTCACTTGCAACGCTTGCAACAGGAACAGTTTTTTCTCGCATTGGGGGAGTAGATCAGAATCTTGCTTTGATCCTTGGATTCGTAATTGCGGTATCACTTACTGTTTTTGGTGGAGTTCTTGGCTTTGGCATAATCATGAAGTTGCAGAAGTTATTGACGGTAATCACTGTTGCTATGACAGTTGTTTATATCGCTCTAACAATCGACACAGTTGATTGGAGGGCTGTAACAGCAATTAAAGATGGGTCGACTCAAGGTTTCATCGGAGCACTGATTTTTGGTGTGACGGGAATTGGCCTGGGCTGGGTTAATTGCGCAGCAGATTATTCTCGTTACCTTCCAAGAACCGTTTCAAGTAAAGCGGTGGTTGGATGGACTGTGTTTGGTGCTTCAGTGGTTCCCATTGTGTTGGTTATTTATGGAGCTGCGTTGTCGGCTAGCAGTAAGGACTTAAGTGATGCGATTGCCATGGATCCCATAGGTGCTCTCACCTCACTGCTTCCAACTTGGTTCCTGATTCCATTTGCACTCATCGCAATATTGGGATTAGTAGGTGGGGCAATCCTTGATCTTTACTCTTCAGGATTAGCACTTGTTTCAATAGGCGTGCCAATCAAAAGACATCAGGCTGCGATTATTGATGCACTGATCATGCTTGCAGGATGTATCTACATTGTGTGGGTTGCAGATAATTTCTTCTATCCATTCCAAGGCTTCTTAATCACTCTCGGTGTGCCAGTTGCGGTATGGTCTGCGATCTTTGTCGCAGATGTCATTATGCGCAAAAGGGCTTATATTGAAAAAGACTTGTATGACGAGCAAGGAATGTATGGATCAGTCAACAAGGGATCTATTGCATTGATGTTTGTCGGAACAATTGTTGGCTGGGGGTTTGTAACAAACACCTTTGCTTCATGGTTATCGTGGCAGGGATATTTCCTTGGAGTCATTGGTGGAAAAGAAGGAGAATGGGCTTACTCCAATATCGGAGTTATTTTTGCACTGCTTATTGGTTTCGTCGGGCACATCATCCTTGCCAGAAAAACTATTGCGAAGCAGGAGTCCTTCTAAGCCAGATATATCCAACCAATCCCGAAAGGATTGCTGAGATAAATAATCCAAGTCGAACTTCATTGAGTTCTGCCTCGCTCTTAGCAGCGATTTCAGCGATTACTAGGGAAACTGTCATACCCATTCCTGCTAACGCACCGACTCCTGCGATTTCCTTGATATGTAGATGAGCCTTGGCACCGAGCTTGATAGCAATCCACGCAAAGAGTGCGATACCAAGAATCTTTCCGATTCCGCGAGCAAGTACTAATGAAATCGTCGTCTGAGAGGTAAAGCTCGCTAGATCAATATTCAAGGGAATATTCACGGCAATGATCACAGGGACGATGAAGTAGGTTGAAATGGGAGTGAGAACTTTAATCGCCTGAGTCAATTGCGATTGTGTAAGTGGAAGGAGTGCTCCTAGTGCTGCAGCACCCAGTGTGGCGAGAGCTTTTTCTGGGTGTAAGTCATCTCCATAAAAGACACCAAGAACAAGCAGTGAGAACAGATCGTCAGCTATGGCCAAAGTGAGTAGGAAAACCCGTACTTGTGGTTGAACTCGCTTTCCAAGCAAAGCTAAAACGCCGATAGCCAAAGCGATGTCAGTTGGCATTGCGGTAGCCCACACATGTGAAGAAGGATTGATAGCAAGAAAAATAAGGGCGGGGAAAATCATTCCACCGAGTGCAGCAACGATTGGAACGACTGCAGACTTAAGATCTTTCAACCCATGCTTGATTTCTAGGCCGACCAGAAAGAAAAAGATTGCGATCAGCACATCAATGAACATGAGGTCAATCTACTAGAAGCGCACACAACAAAGCCTGCCTTTTAAGGGGCGGGCTTTGTTCTAACAGATTTCTTAGATGTCGTAATACAGCTCAAACTCAGCTGGATGTGGACGCAAGCGAACATAATCGACCTCTTGCTTGCGCTTGAAATCAATCCATGTCTCGATCAGATCCTTAGTAAAGACGCCGCCCTTGAGCAGGAACTCATGATCGCGCTCTAGGTTATTGAGTACCTCATCGAGTGAACCCGGAACCTGTGCGATAGCCGCAGCTTCATCGCCAGTTAGTTCGTAGAGATCCTTATCAACTGGGGCAGGTGGTTCGATCTTATTGATAATTCCATCAAGGCCGGCCATCAACATCGCAGCAAATGCGAGATATGGATTCGATGATGGATCTGGGCAACGGAACTCAATGCGCTTTGCCTTCGGATTAGATCCGGTAATTGGGATACGGATACATGCCGAGCGGTTACGGGCTGAGTAAACAAGATTTACTGGAGCTTCATAGCCTGGGACTAAGCGACGGTATGAGTTAACCGTTGGGTTAGTAAATGCAAGTAGTGAAGGAGCGTGCTTGAGAAGTCCACCGATGTAGTGACGGGCCATCTCTGACAAGTCGCCATAACCATCTCCGAAGAATAATGGCACGCCATCTTTCCAGAGTGATTGGTGTACGTGCATACCTGAGCCGTTATCTCCGAAGAGTGGCTTTGGCATAAATGTTGCAGTCTTTCCGCCCTGCCATGCAGTATTGCGAACGACATACTTGAACTTCATGATGTCATCGCCTGCATGCAAAATATCGGTGAAGCGATAGTTGATCTCCATCTGACCAGCAGTACCGACCTCATGGTGTGAGCGCTCAACTAGTAGACCAACCTTGCCAAGTTGCATAACCATCTCATCGCGAAGATCGGCAAATTGATCCGTTGGAGATACTGGGAAATACCCGCCCTTTACGCGTGTGCGATATCCGCGGTTAGGAGTTCCGTCGGCATCTTCTTTAATTCCGGTATTCCATGCACCTTCATATGAATCAATCTCATGATAGGCAGTATTAATATCGGTCTTAAAGCGAACGCGATCGAAAACATAGAACTCGGCCTCAGGTGCAAAGAAGGCAGTATCTGCAATTCCCTGTGCGCGCATGAAGTCAACTGCTTTTGCTACAACTCCACGTGGATCGCGGCTATATGGTGAGTTATCACCTGGATTATGAACCGAGAAGAGAATGACCAATGTCTTTTCTTTTCGATAAGGATCGAGAAATGCAGACTCTGGGACTGGCAGTAGCTTCATATCTGATTCATGAATCGATTGGAATCCACGAATAGATGAACCATCAAACATTAAGCCATCGGTAAAGACGGCCTCATCAAATGATTCAACTGGAACGTTAAAGTGGTGCTGGATTCCAGGAAGATCGGTAAAACGGACATCGACTAACTTGATATCTTCCTTCTTGATGTATGCAAAAATCTCTGCTGAATTCTTAAACATGCTTCTCCCAATTCATATGAATAAAAAGGCGTAAGAGTTGCAGATTTCTCGGCATTGAGCTTTTCTGCGCTGTGGTAAGAATAAGTCTTCTGGCCCAAAAGAGCCTAACCGCCCTGTTACATCCATGTTAAGAATTCTCACCCCCTAGGCTTAGGGCCATGAACTCATCTGGAAAAACCGTCACCTTAGGCCGCCGACTCCTTGCAATCACCCTGGACTGGCTGGCCTGTTATGCGATAGTCGCAGCTCTCTCAGGTGGAATCGGCCAGATGACACCGGATAGATCGCCGATCATCTTGGCTCTCTTCTTTGCCGAACTCTTGATTTTGACGGCGTTGACGGGGGCATCACTTGGCCAGAAAATCTTTGGCCTTCGAGTTGTTCGCTTCAACGATGGAGGGGCCATCTCACTTTTGCAGGCTCTGATTCGTACGATATTTTTAGTTCTAGTAGTAACGGCCGTAACCTACGATAAAGATGGTCGTGGAATCCACGAGCGTTTGAGTAAGACGGTTTTAGTTAGGACGCACTAGCAATCAATCCATTTAGAGTTTGTACTCTCTCAAAACTCAATTGTTGAGGGCTAAAGCCTCGACCCGGTGATTAAGAGCCGTACATTGTTGATACTCAGTTACTCAATAATCTCTTTATAGGTAGTTATCTCATCTAAAAATTCCATGTCTGGCTCAACCCCAATTCCGGGACCAGTTGGCACATTTAAATAGCCATTCTCCATAACAAACGGGACAGTAATATCTTGCTTAAAGTATCGAGCAGATGCTGATGTGTCACCGGGTAAGGTGAATCCAGGAAGTGCGGCTAATGCTAAGTTGGCCGCTCTACCAATTCCGGTTTCAAGCATCCCTCCGCACCAGACTGGAATGCTATTTTTTAAACATAAGTCATGGATCTTTACCGATTCAATATATCCACCGACCCGGCCTGGCTTTACATTTATAATGGAAGTTGCCTTGAGGGCAATGGCATCCTCTGCTGATTGCACTGAAATAATCGATTCATCCAAACAGATTGGGGTTTTGACCTCTTTTGCTAGTAGTGCATGTCCCAAAAAGTCGTGCTCATCTAGTGGCTGTTCAATTAATAATAAATTAAACTCATCAAGTTTGGACAAATGCTTTGCATCATCTCTTGAATACGCTTGGTTTGCATCAACTTGTAGAGGAATTTCAGGATATAGATCTCTAATATGTTTAACCGCCTCAATATCCCAGCCTGGTTCAATCTTTAACTTTATTCGACGATAGCCAGCATCAACATAAGATTTAACCTCTTCAGCTAAAGCCTCTAAATTATCTGCAATTCCAACTGAAACACCACATTCGACTTTATTTTTTGTTGCCCCAAGATAAGTTGCCAGTGAAATATTTCGGCTCCGAAGCTCAGCATCCAATATTGCGGTTTCAAGAGATGCTTTCGCCATCTGCCCGCCTAAGAATGGTTTTAAAATAACTGAAACATCCTCTGCGCTGATATTTATTTTACTTTTTAATCCTGGAATTAAAAATCTTTTCATTAAATCAAGGCAACCGGCAATATACTCGGGTGAGTAAAGCGGGTCAGACATAGCAACACACTCTGCCCAGCCAGTTATGCCATTTTCGTTTTGAACTTTAACCATCAAAACCTCACGTGAAGTTTGAGTTCCAAAGGAAGTTCTAAATGGGCGTACCAGCGGTAAGTGAATTATTCGTAATTCAATTTCAGAGAGTTTCATAGCTGCACTACATATTCATCATTTTCCGAAAATCCAATTACTTTACCTTCTCTGGCCAATACGTCCATAAACTCTTGTCTTACCTTTCGTCGCCACCGTAAACTCTCCACTAAATCTCTACCTCTAATCGCAATGATGTCACTTGGAATTGCAATTAATACTGCCGACTCTTTTGGAGTAGAAATTGCAGACCTTGCAACGGGTATATCGCCAACTATCTTCCAGGTTGCCATGACTCGATCTGTCTCATCACCGCCGTTTACGGCATCTGACATTTCGCCATAGAAATTTGGGTAGTAGGCGGTGATTTCAACACCGAGTTTGGTCAAATTGAGTTTTGCATTTCTTGCTACCAGTGGATCAAATGTCCAAGTAATTGCTGAGTAATTATTTTTTTTAGCCCATTTGTATTGATCAATTTTTAATGCATACCCAATTCCTCTATCTCGAAATTTATCTAGCACTGCCGCCATATGCGAGTGAAGATGCAGGCCACCAGTTGTTGCCGGAAATGCAAAGGAAGCGCCGATACAATCGCCATCAATAAATGCACCAGATAAATAGGCTCCGCCATGAACCATTGCTTGCATTAAGTTAGGAGTTATCTCCGTACCTATGTCCCTGCCCCAGGTTTGATCAAAAATTCTGCAGCCTAATGCTTGATCAGGTAATGAAATTAATGGGCGAATGCTCATCTGTGAACTCACCTGAGAAGCATAAAGGCATTGATAATTTTGAGGAATAGAACGAATAGAGATGGGCTAGGTTCAAGGTCTCTTCTTAGTAAATTACACTCGCTCAGTGAAGTAAGGGGAGATTGCTGTAGCGATGGGGCGGCTTGAAGCGTCTAGACCGACAATCCGAAATCTTGTGGTCTAAAACTCTTGACTTAATACGTCATCACGCATAGAAATGGACAAGAAATACCTCAAGGAATCCTCCTAGAGGTTAGGCCAAGAAAAGGTAAGATCTGAATGAAAATACTTTCTAAGAAGCTACTCGTTGCAACGGTTGCAGTTTCACTCGTGCTACCAGCATCATTCTCGTTTTCACAAGTGGCGTCAGCTGCAACGCCGGTCAAAGGTGGAAATCTTACGATTTTGCGTGGCGACCTTGAGTCGAGTTTAACTCCCAGCATTCCACCGGATAACGCAGGCATTTGGGTAGTTGAGGAGATTTTTGACACTCTCTTACTTCCAGCACGGGATGCTAAGAGCTTGAAGCCAAGTCTTGCTACATCGTGGAGCGCATCTAAAGATGGATTGACATGGACATTCAAACTTCGAAGTGGAGTGAAGTTTTCAGATGGCACGCCAATGACCTCTAAGGACGTGAAATTTTCATTGGAAGAGAATTCAGATCCTGCAGGTAACTGGGGATTCATTAACTCATCAATTTCCAAAATTGGAACTCCAGATCCTTTGACGGTGACTGTTACTACCAAGACTCCATACTCACCACTTCCTGCAGTCATGGCCATCTTTGCGAACTCCATCGTTCCTTTCAACTATGGTGGAAAGACGAAAGAGGCTTTTGGTGATAATCCAATTGGTACAGGACCATTCAAGTTAGCTACCTGGACTAAGGGTCAGCTAATCAAGATTGTCCGCAATCCTTATTACTGGGAAGCTGGGAAACCATATTTAGATTCCGTTACTTTTAAGTTAGTGCCTGATGCAAATACTCGAGCCAACCAAGTTCAAGGTGGACAAGCGCAAGTGAACGAGTTCCCTTCATACTCCAGTGTTAAGACACTCAAGAGCGTTAAAGGCGTAAAGGTCACAGCTTTCGATTCAAGTGCTGTGCACTACCTAATCTTTAACAATACGAAGGCTCCGCTTAGCGATGTTCATGTTCGCAAAGCACTTGCTTATTTGGTGGATAAAAAAGCAATCATTGCCGCGGTTACTTTCGGAATCGGCACTGCCGCTGGTGCCTATATGTCACCAACTTCGTGGGCACATAATGTCAGTATCAAGGGATTGCCATATAACGTGGCAAAGGCAAAGGCTGAATTAGCTTTGTCTACCCAACCTAAAGGCTTTACGGCAACTATAAACGTTACATCAGGAAGCGCAGACGACAACTCCAAGGCGCAGATTCTGCAAAGTGAGGCCGCAAAGATTGGCATCACATTGAAGATTAATCAATTAGATCCTTCAGCATGGACTGAGGCTCGCAATAACAAGTCTTATGACATTATGTTCGGATATTGCACCACTGACATTATTGATCCAGATGAAATCATACGATTTGCTGGAATAATTGATGGCGGAGGATCATCCTTATGGTCATATTACGACAATAAGACAAGTGCCAAGTTAGCTAATGACGCGGTGCTTGTTGATAATCAAGCAAAGCGTAAGGTGATCTACGACAAGATCCAATTGGCATTTGATGCCGATCAGCCTATGGTGCCTTTGTTCTACGCCCCAAACTTGTACTCATATTCAACAAAAGTACAAGACTTCCAACCATTCGTAACCGGAAATTACAACTTACGGAATGTGTGGTTGACCAAGTAACGATCACTTCTAGGCAGTAGTCCAACGCGCAGTGTCCATGATTTCATCTCATGGGCACTGCGCGTTGGGCATGTAAAGTTCTGTGCTATCGATATTGCATGAAAGGTTGCTTAAAGAATGATTCGGTTCTTAGTCAAGAGGATTGTCCTCTTGGTGCCAGTCGTCTTTGGCATCATTACAGCGACTTTTCTACTGATGCACGCTACACCGGGAGATCCCGCCCTTACTTATCTCGGCAATCACCCAACTCCCGAAGCAGTAGCGTCACTGCATCATCAATGGGGTTTGGATAAACCTGTAACTAATCAGTATTTTGATTTTATAGGAGGACTCTTTACTGGCGATCTGGGAAGTTCACTTTTCTACAATGAAACAATTCTCAAGTTAATCGCTTTGAAACTACCACCAACGTTAATGTTAATGGTTATGGGCTCTCTCTTTGGAATCATTTTTGCACTGCCACTGGCAATTTGGACAGCGGTTAGAAAAGATAAGTTTATAGATCACCTGATAAGCCTGATGAATGCTGTGATCTTAGGCATGCCAATATTCTTTATTGGCGCAATGGGCATCCTCTTCTTTGCGCTCAAGATTCCGATCTTTCCTGTAGGAGGATATGGGGAAAGTAATCTTCAACATCTATGGTCGCTAGTTTTGCCAAGCATCACGATTGGTCTGGGTTTGGTGCCATTATTGGTGCGCAGCCTACGAACATCCGTTATTGAATCTTTAGATAGTGAATATGTTGCATTTGCCCGATCGAAGGGACTAAAGAATCGAGCGGTTTGGTTGAAGTATGCACTTCGAAATGGAAGCATCTCGGGTATTAGCATCCTAGGTATTCAGGTGGGTTATCTAGCTGGGGGATCACTTGTTATTGAAAATGTTTTTGCTATTCCAGGCATGGGTTCATTTTTAATGTCAGGCATTTTGAATAGGGATTTTCCTGTTGTGCAAGGCGCAACCCTTACTTTCGCCATGCTCGTGGTTTTAGTCTATTTATTTACAGATGTGGCCTATGCCCTTCTTGATCCACGGGCCCGGTTTAAGTGATGAGTACAGTAATCTCTAGTTCGGATGCGAATATTAGGCGCATCAAAAAATTACAAATCAATAATTTTCGGCTTTATCTTGGAATCTTTATTATTTTAACCGTGATATTTATGGTGCTCATGGCTTCATACCTCACGAAATCTGATCCCATAAAACAAGATTTGATGAATACGCTGCAAGGAGGTACTCCAGAGCACTTTTTGGGAACTGACAATTTGGGCCGCGATGTGTGGAGCCGGCTTCTCTACGGTGGCCGAACCGACCTAATTCTCGCTTCAGCCGCAGTCCTTGCACCATTCATTCTCGGCACCATCCTCGGTGCCATCTGCGGCTATTTCTCTGGCTGGGTAGATACCTTAGTTATGCGTATTGCCGATGTTGTCGCTGCGTTTCCTTTCTATGTGTTGGTGATTAGTTTGGTCTTTATTTTAGGTAATGGCGTTGGAAGCATATTCATTGCCATCACTCTGGTGAGTTGGGTTGCATACGCTCGCATCGTGCGTGGTGAGACGATGATTGTTAGGTCAAAAGAATTTATAGAGGCGGCACAAACAGGTGGTATTTCAAATCGTAAGATTATTACACGCCATGTTTTGCCTAACGTGATTACACAAGCGATTGTCTACGCCATGAGCGACATCGTGCTCAATATCGGCGTCATCGTGACTTTGAGTTATTTTGGTTTAGGAATCGTGCCACCTACTCCAGACTGGGGGCGCATGATTGCAGAAGGTCAGCAATTCTTAGCTGGTGGGTATTATGCTTTGACCATCTTGCCTGCTTTAGCAGTAATAGTCACAAGTTTGGGACTTTCCTTTATTGGAGATGGCCTGGCTGTGGCACTGCGAGTTAAGAGATGAGCACTATGAATTCTGGTGCACTTACTCCTAACGTATTAGAAGTTGAAAATCTGCAGATTGTTGCCCGTATTGCTGGCCGTGATTACATTGCTATTGACAACATTAGTTTTAGCGTTGCACAAGGACACGCACGGGGCCTGGTGGGTGAATCCGGATCGGGCAAAAGTTTAACTTTACGCGCAATCATGGGGCTCTTGCCTTCTAATGTTCGCGTAACATCAGGAGTTATCAAGTTTCAAGGTCAAGATTTATTGGCAGATAACGGCAAGTACCGCAAGCAAGTTTTGGGGACAGGCCTTTCCATGGTCTTCCAAGAGCCATCTGTGGCTCTTAACTCGGTGATGAAGATCGGTAAGCAGATAACAGATAGTTTGATGCAACATTCCGATCTCAATCGCAAGCAAGCGCGCGAGCGAGCAATTGATTTAATGGATCAAGTAGGTATTCGTGACGCTAGTAAGCGTGTTGATGATTTTCCATTCCAACTCTCTGGCGGTATGAAACAGCGTGTGATGATTGCTGCTGCGATTGCCTGTGGGCCTGAATTGATTTTGTGTGATGAGCCGACCACTGCCTTAGATGTGACGATACAAGCTCAGATAATTGAGCTATTTAAGAAATTACGTAGCGAACTCAAGGTTAGCTTGCTCTATGTCACCCATGACATCGGCGTTGTTGCCGAATTGTGCGATGCCATCTCGGTGATGTATTCAGGCAGAATAGTTGAACAAGCAGATGACATCAATAAGGTTTTTTCAAATCCTCGTCATCCATATACAAAAGCGTTGCTCGGTGCTATCCCACGCATCGATGGACCTATCAAACGTCTTAAAGGGTTAGATAGCACAGGGCCATCCTTGACTCAAAGATCCCAAGAGTCGGCACCACCTATGACAAACATTGAGCCTGGTTGGCAAGTTGCTCCTTTCGAATTTGCTGATTTAGATGTCATATGGAGTGCGAGTTCTCATGAGTAGACCAATATTTGAAGCCAGGGATCTCAGCGTGACGTT
>WLHF01000026.1 GCA_009702835.1 Actinomycetota bacterium | reverse complement strand
GCGGGGAGATTCGAACTCCCGGTCTCCTGCTCCCAAAGCAGGCGCGCTAGCCACTACGCTACGCCCCGAGGCGCAATGCAGGAGTCTAGAGGAGATTTCACGCTTCGCTTACCGACCCAGTATCTTTAGCCTCAAGACACCACATGCGGGTGTAGCTCAATGGTAGAGCCCCAGCCTTCCAAGCTGGCCATGCCGGTTCGATCCCGGTCACCCGCTCCACATCTTTTTATGAGATAGACCCCACTTTGTTAATCAATGCATAGCCAGAAAAAAGCACAGATCTTGCTGGCGACATTCCATATTGGACCGTTGCTCGCATCTTTAAAGTCGACGAACTTCCCCCAGTGGCAATTTTCCCAATGACTAGGAACGAATAGTGCCTTCCGGCATAGCCATTTGCGTAAGTAGTCGAGTCACTTGCAATTGATGTATAAACAAGACTTAGGAGGCTTAAGCTATTTAGCAGCTCCATATTTATATTGACTGGATCAGCACTCGAAGGTGAAAAAATTCCGTTTAGGATAATCTCAATCGTGTAATAGCTATTTGCATCCAGAGTAATAAAGTCTCCAGAATTTACTGAAGCTCCATCCGTACCAGCATTTAAAGTGAAATTAGATATTGCTTGAAAATACGAGTTTGAAATACCAGCAGATCCTGTAGCACCAGTTCCACCTGCAGCTCCTGCGCTTCCTGTTAATCCTGTGTCACCTTTTACACCCGGTGATCCATTAGAACCTGCGGCTCCATTAGTTCCTGTTAGACCAGTTAAACCTGTATCTCCCTTAGCTCCAGTAATTCCTGCTGCACCTGTATCTCCTGTATCTCCCTTAGCTCCAGTAATTCCTGCTGAACCAGCAGCACCTGCTGAACCAGTAAGTCCTGTCACGCCTGCAGCGCCAGCTGCGCCAGAATCACCTTTTAATCCAGTTGCACCCGTTGCACCGGTTGAACCACTCGCACCAGTTAAACCACGATCTCCAGTTGCACCCGTTGCACCGTTTGAACCACTCGCACCAGTTAAACCACGATCTCCAGTTGCACCTTTTGCACCAGCTGCACCATCAGTGCCAGAAGCAGGTAATGATAAATCCCTTGTATCAACGCTCCGAAGTGATGTTGCAAGCTTCCATGCACCTTTAGTTTTTGGGCCGTAGAGATTTGCACTCTTTATATCTATATAGAAATCACCATCGATGCCAAGAGTCTTTGCGGGAACTCCACTTCCGCTAAGGATTGTGTTAGGAGTAAACGTTGTTGCACGCCCTGCTTTTTTAATGATGACGGATGTTTTGCCTGCGGCAAGAGCGCCTTGAGAAGTTAATAAAATCAGAGCTAATGAGAGAGCGATGGCGTTTCTACTTCGATTCATGGGGATCTTCCTTTTCTTCATAATGGGGATGAGCTGTGTTTTAGTCTGAGGTAGGGGTCCAGGATCAGAAATAAGGAAGCCCTTGCGCCTATTTGGGCCAATCTGGCGGGAACTCCCCGCATAGTGGCTCAGGGTGTCGCAGATACTCACACGGTGTTCTAAGAGTTGTTTATTAGGATTCTTACCATCGAGGGGTTTATTACGACTAGTCGATGACAAAGAAGTCAGTGACGGTTTTGAAAGGGAATGGGTACACAATGACAATCTCAACAAAGAAAAAGATTGCAGTGGTTGTACTAACAACTGTTGCACTCTCACTTGGCACGGTAGGTGTTGCAAACGCATCACAAGCTAAACCAAAATCAGAGGCAGCAAAGGCGAAGCATGAGGCCAATCATCAAGTGCGTGAGGCGCTTGTTGTTTCAATCATTGGAATCGATGCGGCAACGATTAAGTCACGACTTAAGGCCGGTGAAACTCTTGGCGCAATTGCAGGTGCAAAGAAATCTGCACTGATTACTGCACTTGTTGCTGAAGCAACAAAAAATATCGATGCTGCTGTTACTGCAGGCAAGATGAGTTCAGCAAAAGCCACAACTCTGAAAGCAGGAGTTACCGCGCATGTAACTGCTGAAGTTGATGCAGTTCGTGGAGCAAAGGCTCCTGGTATGGGCAAAGGTGGCCCTAGACACGGCATGGGTAAGAATCACTAACGTTCTAACTACTTAACTTCATTTGAGTAGCCTCCTAAGGGTGAAAAACCCGCCACACGAGCAATCATGTGGCGGGTTTTCTTTATCTCATCCCCGTTAATGGCAGGATGCACTCATGAGAATTCACATCGGTAGCGACCATGCAGGACTTGAATTAAAGGGCGCACTCATTGGATATCTGCAATCAAAGGGCCATACCGTTACAGATCATGGTCCGCATAAATTCGATGCACTCGATGATTACCCAGATTTTTGCATTCCAGCAGCGGTTGCAACTGTGGCTGATTCAGGCTCACTTGGAATCGTTTTAGGCGGCTCTGGAAATGGCGAACAGATCGCAGCAAATAAAGTTAAAGGGGTGCGCGCAGCCCTTGCTTGGAGTATTGAGACAGCGAAGTTAGCCAAAGAGCACAACAATGCAAATGTCGTTGGAATCGGCGGACGAATGCACTCAATCGATGAGTGCAAGGCAATTATCGATGCCTTTATCGAAACTCCGTTTAGCAACGATGAGCGCCATATTCGACGGATTAATAAAATTACTAGTTACGAAAATAAAGCAGGTCAGTAACTCGGTGATCTTTATCGATTCCCTGCCCTTCAAAACGTGTCACTGGTCGCCAATCGGGCTTAGCGATTACTCCCCCGTTAAATTGATCTGATGTGCTAAATACAAGCTGCATTGCTTGGGCATATGGAAACCAATCAGTGGCCAGGTGAAAATAGCCACCAGGTTTTAATTTTGCTGCGATGAGCTGGAGAAATGCCGGAGTAACTATCCGGCGTTTGTGGTGCTTAGATTTTGGCCAAGGATCTGGAAAGTACAGATGCACGGCATCCAATGCACGATCGTGAATCATGTAGGGCAGCACGACATGGACATCATCTTCAATGACTTTGATATTGCTTATCTCTTGCTCTTGAATGCGAGCTAAGAGTTTGCCAATTCCAGGCGGGTGAAGATCAACGGCAAGGTATCCATTCTGCGGTGAGTTAAGGGCCATGATCGCTGTTGCCTCACCCATCCCAAAGCCAATCTCCATAATGATTTTCTCTGCCGCCGGAAATAACGTCTTTAGATCTAAGAGTTTATTTGTAACTGGAACTCCATGGACTTCCTGCAGTGCAGATTTTGCATCTCTCTGCGCCTGGGTGATTCGGGTACCTCGAATGCTGTAACTACGAATCGAGGGGCGTTCCATGGGGTAAGAATCTCATGGTTGGATAGATACCTACAAAAGGAGCAATAAGTGCCTGGCATTAATATCTCGCGCATCGAGGCTACAGAGCGTGCTGCTCACATACACGTTGATAGCTACGACGTCACCCTCGATGTCACAACTGGTGATGAGAGCTTCTATGCAAAGTCAGAAGTTAACTTCACCTGCACCACCCCGGGTTACTCCACTTTTATTGATGCCTGTGGTCGCCGTGTTATCTCTGCAACTCTTAACGGAACCCCTGTAGATACAACCAACTTCGATGGAGAATCAATCTTCTTAACTAACTTAGCAGCGGAAAATCATTTAGTGATTGAAATTGAGGGTATCTACTCAAAATCTGGAGAAGGTCTACAGCGCTCGGTTGATCCATCTGATGGCGAGGTCTATCTCTACTCACAGGGCGAGACCGCATATATCCGCCATATGTTCCCCTGCTTTGATCAACCATCCTTAAAGGCAACTTTTACTTTTACCGTCACAACTCCAGGGCACTGGGAGGCGATTTCAAATAACCCAGTTGCATCCAAAGAAAGTCTGGGAGAAAAAACACTCTGGAAGTTCACAACGACTCCCCGTATTCCAATGTACTTGGCTGTCTTAATCGCTGGAGCTTATTCACATGTTCACGATATTTATAAGGGAGGCAAAGATGTTCCCCTTGGTATCTACTGCCGCAAATCAATGGCGCAGTATTTAGATCCTGATGATATTTTCTTACTCACAAAGCAGGGCTTTGATTACTTTGAAAAGACGTTTGGGCTGGCCTATCCATTCGATAAGTACGACCAAATCGCCGTCGTTGATTTTAACGCCGGTGCAATGGAAAACGCTGGCGCAGTTACATTTCGTGAAGAGACTTTGGTATTTCGTAGTCACATGCCAGAAAAAGTGTATATGTGGCGCGCTAACGTTATTTTGCATGAGATGGCGCATATGTGGTTTGGCAATCTCGTCACCATGTCATGGTGGGATGATTTGTGGCTCAATGAATCCTTTGCCGAGTTCACCTCATATCTTGCAATGGTCGAGGCCACACGCTTTAAAGGCGGCTGGTCCGGCTTTAATAGCGAGAGAAAGAACTGGGCATACCGTCAAGATCAACTCTCTTCGACTCACCCCATCTTTGCCGACATGGTCGATATCGAAGCCGTTAACGCCAACTTCGATGGCATCACGTATGCCAAGGGCGCATCGGTATTACAACAGTTAGTTGCACACGTTGGCCGTGAAAACTTTATAACTGGACTTCAAAAATACTTCACACAGCATGCCTGGGGTAATACAACACTTAAGGATCTCTTTGATCAGTTAGAGGCAGCGAGTGGGCGTTCACTAGATTCGTGGGCGGCGACGTGGCTACAAACTGCAGGTGTGAACACACTTCGTCCAGAGATTATTATCGATGGCGAGAAATACGCATCTGTTGCCATTAAACAGGAGGCTCCAATAGTTCCAGTCGGCTCAAAGGAGCTTCGCCCCCATCGATTGGCTGTCGGGCTCTATGACATCGATGGTGATGCGATCAAGCTGCGCACATCAATCGAGCTAGATGTGGCCGGGGCTTTGACTGTTGTTCCAGAGTTTGCCGGTCAAAGAGTTGCAGATTTATTGCTCATTAATGACCGCGATCTCTCTTATGCCAAGTTACGCTTTGATTCACGCTCTTTAACTACGTTGAAAACTCATCTCCGTAAAGTCTCGGATCCGCTAACTCGCGCCCTGTGTTGGGCCGCGGTGTGGGATATGCATCGTGATGCTGAAATCTCTTCCCATGACTTCCTCGATATCGCTTTTGCGGGCTTGCCCGGTGAAAACGATGATGCAGTTGTCAATATTACTTTGTCGCAGATGTATACATCGGTTGAGGCATATTCAACCAATTCCAATCGCAATCAGATGCGGATTAAACTAGCCGATGGTTTAGATGCACTCACTAAGAGCGCAGCACCTGGAAGCGATCTGCAACTTTTGTTCGCTCGGGCATTTGCACAAAATGCAGTTACAGCCGCACATATTGAATCAGTACGAGCTCTGCTCAATGGCTCAGCCCCTGGATTAATCGTCGATGCCGATCAGCGCTGGTTCTTCATGATTGCATTATCTGAGCGAGGCGCAATTACTAAAGCCGAACTTGATACCGAATTAACAAAGGACAACACTACAAGTGGCAACTGTTTCTATGAAACTGCTATTGCCGCAGCGCCAGTCGGTGATGCTAAAGACTATGCCTGGAATAAAATTATTAATGAAGATATTCAGGCATCGGTGCGATCGGCCCTAGTTGCAGGCTTTCAGCGTCCAATTCAACGAGAACTATTGGCAAACTACGTCGATCGCTACTTCGATTCAATTATCGGGGTCTGGGAGGCAAAATCATACGAGGGGGCCGCCAAGATAGTCTCTGGTCTATATCCAACATGGGTTGTTTCACAATCAACTATCGATAAGACAGCGAAGTGGCTTGATACAACTGGTAAGAAATCACCGGCCGTATTGCGTAAGTTAGTTATCGAAGCGAGAGATGGCTTAGTGCGTGCTTTAAAAGTTCAAAGCGCAAGTAATTAATTAATTGAAGTAATCGAGCTCTGCTTCTTAGTCGTACGCGGGCGAGATCCAATCCACGATAAACCAGCGATAACAAGAAACATTGCAACTGGGATTATGAGAAAAGTAATAACCGTTTCGATCGCCCTAAGGCCTGGACCTGCGACAGTACCGTCTTCAACGCCGCTCATGAATAAATGCATGGGTTAAGTGTAATTTACTTATGCAGTCGCTGCTGCCACACCAAATGGCTGTAAGTACTGCAGCCATCGATCATCGGTTCGGCCTGTTCCAAGGATTCTCCAGGCAGCACCAACTGGTTCACGTGGCAGCTGACGCAGACGCCAACCAATCTCTTTTAAATTCCTATCTGCCTTAAGGTGATTGCACTTATGGCATGCCGAGACAACATTTTCCCAAATGTGAGCACCGCCACGGCTTCGCGGCACAACGTGATCGATCGATGTTGCTGGTGCGGTGCAATACACACATCGCCCGCCATCGCGGGCAAAGATTGCACGGCGCGACAACGGCACTGCATGTCGATATGGAATGCGCACAAATTTATTGAGGCGAATTACCGATGGAAGATCTAACTCACCGCCAGAAAAATGTACGACATCACCTGATTGTTCAATCATTGTTGCGCGGTGGTTCAGGACCAGAATCAGGGCACGGCGCTCTGTTATGACACCCAGCGGTTCGTAGGTGGCATTGAGAACTAGTGTGCGCGACATTAATCGCTCCCGATCTGGCGCATGGCCTGCGCCGATTGGGTTATCTTGCCTCACAACACGGCTTGGTGCAGGTATTTCAAAGCGGTATTTAGGTAAATATTTGGCTACAGTCATATCCCTATGAGCGATTCAGCGCAAAATTTCCTCGATTGGGTCAGCGGTACTCCCCTTCGCATCCTCATCATCCTTATAACGGCCATCGTGGCCCAGAGCATTGGCGTTCGGGCAATTCACCGGGCCATGGACCGATTGGCAACGGCAGACCTGATCCCGGGGCCCCGCAATATCGTTGCACGACAGAAAGAGCGCGCTCGCACTATCGGTGGCGTCCTTGCTGCGACTTTGAAATCAGTGCTCTGGATCGTTGCAACTGGAATGGTGCTGGGCGAGTTTGGATTTAATTTAGGACCACTCATCGCATCGGCTGGAATCTTGGGTGTAGCCCTTGGTCTTGGCGCACAGACACTTGTGCGCGATATTTTATCTGGAATCTTTATGTTAGTTGAAGATCAATATGGTGTTGGTGACAGCGTTGATGTTTTAGAGATTCAGGGAGTTGTTGAAAAAGTTGGCTTGCGTGTTACAACTGTCCGAGATAAAGAAGGCACGCTCTGGTATTTGCGAAATGGTGAAATCTTAAAGGTTGGAAATCAATCTCAATCTGGTTGATTGACCATCGAATCTGCCGCCATTTCAATGTAGCTCCACAACTGGTCCTTTAGTTCTACATCCATATCCATGCCATCTACGGCTTGGCGCATCGCATCAATCCAGGCATCGTGAGCAGCTTTATTGATGTGAAATCCAGCATGACGCATTCGAAGTCGTGGATGACCCCGAGCCTCTTGATAATTGGTTGGTCCACCCCAATACTGCTCTAGAAACATCTTTAGCCGCTCAGCCGCACCTTTTAAATCACTCTCAGGATACATGGGGCGCAAAATAGGATCGGTTGCAACATGGGAATAGAACTGCGAAACCAAATCGCTAAAAAATTTCTCGCCACCTACTTGTTCGTAAAAACTGCTCATACGGTAAGACTCGCTCTGTCTTTGCTCTTACCAATCTGTAAAACAAAATAACTAGTGATTATGCAAAGGGCACCGCTCACATAAAACGCTGCGGCGTAATCGCCAAATTTAACACGCACAATAGCTGCCCCGAGCGCTGCGATTGAACCACCTATCTGGTGTGATGCAAATACCCAGCCATAGATAACGGTTCCACGATCTGGCCCCAAAATTGTACGACAGAGCATCACCGTTGGTGGGACCGTTGCCACCCAATCGAGACCGTAAAAAATAATAAAGATTAAAGTTGATGGATGCAACGTCGAAAAGAGAATGGAGGGTAATAAGAATAAGGACAGGCCTCGTAGTCCGTAATAAAAAAACAAAAGCTTTCGTGAATCATATTTATCGGTTAGCCAGCCTGAGAATAAAGTACCAATCACATCAAAGAGACCGACAAGTGCTAACAAACTAGCCGCCATCACCTGACCCATGCCGTGGTCATGAGCTGCTGGTATAAAATGCGTACCGATTAATCCACTCGTTGATAAACCGCAGACAAAGAAGGAGCCAGTCAGGTACCAGAAATCCTTATGGGCACTAGCCTCTTTTAAGGTAACTATTGCCAATTTTGCAGCATTCATTTCAGATTTCACCGGTGGCATCCAGTCATCCGGTGCACCGTATGGCAATAGACCAAGATCTGCAGGTTTTTCGCGCAGGAATAGATGGATAAACGGAACCATTAACAGTGAAGCAGCGCCAATAGTTAGACCTATTGATTTCCAGCCATGAAGCTCCGATAGACGACTCAGACCTGGCAAGAAGATTAGCTGCCCTGCAGCACCAGCTGCAGTTAAACCACCTATTACTAAACCTCTGCGCTTAACAAACCAGCGATTTGCAACAGTTGCTGCAAAGACAAGTGCCATAGAGCCTGTACCAATACCTACGATGACACCCCAGGTTGCAACTAGCTGCCATGGTGCATGTATCACAGTCGTGAGAAAAGCCCCCGTACTCACAGTCAAAAGTGCGCCCATAACAACTTTGCGCACAGTAAAGCGCTCCATCAACGCTGCAGCAAATGGCGCAGTTAAACCATATATCAAGATATTTACTGACATGGCCAGGGAGATCTGTTCGCGGTTCCAACCAAAGGCATCTTCAAGAGGAACAATTAAAACTGAGGGCGCAGATCTAAATCCTGCAGTTGCAATTAAAGTAAAAAACGTAACAATCGCAGCGATCCAAGCCGGATGTATCTTTGATTTAATCGGCATCACGACTCACTCTCATAGATTGCACTCCTAAAAGTAGCACTGGAACCGTAGCGAACAAGCAAAGCCAGCCATAACTCAACGTTCCGATAATGAGACCAGCTACTGCACCTCCGCCTGCTCCAGCTAAGTTCATTACTAAATCACTGGCACCCTGGGATGCTGGGCGCATCTGGATTGAGACAGACTCTGAAAGAAAAGCAGAGCCTGCAATCAGCGTGCAGGACCAACCTAAGCCAAGTAAGAACAGCCCCACTCCTAATTGAATAGCGTTATCGGCAGCAGCGCTACCAGCAACAATTGTTGAGGCCAATAAAATAACTAGGCCTATTTGAATAATACGAACTCGCCCCAATCGATCACTTAACGATCCAATAATTGGCGAAAAGGCATACATGCCCAAAACGTGCACACTAATGACAAAACCAATTATGCGAAGGGAGACATCGACATGTTTCATGTGGATAGGTGTCATCACCATCACAGAGACCATTGCAACGTGTCCGATAGCTATTGCAGAGATTGCAAAGAGCGCCTTTGGATTAGAACGAATGTGTGTGAGCGCAGCTTTTGTCGAGCCCTTGTGTTGCTCAACGCTGGCCTGTTTTTCAGCTAGTAAATAAGGGTCGGGTCGCAGAAAGATAAAAATAACGAGAGTTGCAAGAAATAAAGTTGTTGCAGAAACTAGATATGGCCCAACTAATCGAGGCAAATTAAAGAGTTCGGCTAAATTACCTGAGGGATCCATTAGATTTGGTCCAGCGACTGCACCAATCGTTGATCCCCACACAACAAAAGAGAGTTGTTTAGCGCGCGTTTCATTTGTAGCTAGATCAATTGCGGCAAAGCGAGCTTGGTATCCCGCAGCCGATGCTGCACCAACTAAGAACGTTCCGAGCAGCATGAAAAATAGACTGCGATGCGCTCCCCCAATAATGGCAAAGATTGACCCTATTACCCCACAGCCATAACCAACCGATAGTGCTAACCGTCTTCCACCGCGCGCTGTTAATCGTGCTAATGGGAGTGCAAGAGCTGCAGCGCCTAGCACGGCGCTTGTTTGTGCAAGACCTGCAAGTGTTTCTGAGTCGGTAATGGATGAGACTAAAAGTGATCCAGCCGCAACCGTGCCGGCAACTCCAATACCGTTTAGAACCTGTGCGCTGGCAAGGGTCCGAACGACGCGTTGTTGGAGTTGAGTATTTGGCATTAGCTGGTTTCGAGGTATTTGTTCAATACTTCGCGTTGCTGCTCACTAAGCGGACGAGAACTCTTAGTATCTTCGGTAACAGCAACCTGTACAGTCTTAACGCGGGCACAGAGCAACCCATTATTAGAAACCTCATAGACCAAGACAAATGATGCGCTACCAATTGATTCAACCCACATGGTGACATCGATAAGAATATTACCTTCGGCAATCGGTGCTTTGTAATCGGCCTCAGCACGGGCGACGACCATATTAAAGATGCCAAACAAGGCAAATCGCGCCTCTTGGGCAATTGTTAGATATTTTGCATGGTTAACGTGTCCCATTGCATCTAAATCATCCCAGCGCACATACTGCTTATTTGTGAACTTCATTTAACGGGTCAACTTTCTATACGTAACGCGGTGCGGACGGGCAGCATCGGCACCTAATCGTTGGATTTTATTCTCTTCATAGGATTCAAAGTTACCTTCAAACCAGAACCACTTTGAATCACCCTCATAGGCCAAGATATGTGTTGCAACACGGTCAAGAAACCAACGATCGTGAGAGATCACAACAGCGCAACCTGGAAACTCCAGCAACGCATTTTCAAGTGAACCTAGAGTTTCGACGTCTAAGTCATTCGTTGGCTCATCCAGGAGAAGTAAGTTGCCACCTTGTTTGAGCGTTAACGCTAAATTAAGTCGGTTGCGCTCGCCGCCCGATAAAATTCCTGCAGGCTTTTGTTGATCTGGGCCTTTAAAACCAAAGCAGGATACGTAGGCACGTGATGGCATTTCAACCATTCCGACTTTAATGAAATCAAGGCCATCTGAGACGACCTCCCACAAACTCTTCTTAGGGTCGATTCCGCCACGGGATTGATCAACGTAGGAAATCTTTACTGTTTCACCGATCTTCACATCTCCAGAGTCCGGTGTTTCAAGACCCAGGATTGTTTTAAAGAGCGTCGTCTTGCCGGCACCGTTAGGTCCGATGACTCCGATGATTCCATTGCGGGGCAAGGTAAATGAGAGATCATCTATAAGTACGCGATCGCCAAAGCCCTTCGTCAAATGATCAACTTCGATAACAACGTTTCCAAGACGGGGCCCCGGCGGAATCTGAATCTCTTCAAAATCCAACTTGCGCATCTTGTCAGCCTCAGCGGCCATCTCTTCATAGCGAGCAAGGCGGGCCTTTGATTTAACTTGGCGCCCCTTTGCATTTTGACGGACCCATTCGAGCTCTTCAGTTAAACGCTTTGCGCGCTTGGCATCTTTCTGGCCCTCGATCTTAAGGCGCGCAGATTTTGTCTCTAAATACGTGGTGTAGTTACCTTCATATGGATAGGCACGACCTCGATCGAGTTCGAGAATCCACTGGGCAACGTTGTCCAAGAAATATCTATCGTGCGTAATCGCAACTACTGCACCGGCATACTTATTTAAATGCTGCTCGAGCCATAAAACAGATTCGGCATCTAAGTGGTTTGTAGGCTCATCGAGAAGTAATAGATCTGGGGCTTGTAAGAGTAGTTTGCATAAAGCAACTCGGCGCTTTTCTCCACCTGATAAAACCGATACATCGGCATCAGGAGGTGGACAGCGCAGAGCATCCATCGCCTGCTCAAGTTGTGAATCAAGCTCCCAGGCATTTCGGTGATCAAGCTTTTCTTGTAGGTCGCCCATCTCAGCCAATAACTTGTCATAGTCGGCATCTGGATTGCCGAGCTCTTCGCTAATCACATTAAAGCGATCGAGCATCGCAACGGTTTCAGCGACTCCCTCTTTGACGTTATCGATTACATTTTTGCTCTCATTTAAAACTGGCTCCTGCAACAAAATTCCAACGCTAAAGCCTGGGGTTAAATAGGCCTCACCATTAGATGGCTGCTGCAAACCGGCCATAATCTGAAGGACGGTGGACTTACCCGCACCGTTGGGGCCGACCACGCCGATCTTGGCGCCGGGGTAAAACATCAAAGTAACGTCGTCGAGAATTACTTTCTCACCATGCGCTTTTCGCGCCTTTTTCATCGTATAAATGAACTCAGCCATGAGACGAAACCTTATCGTTATGTATCGGTAGACTTAGCATCCACGACCCTACAGGCGCCTGTAGCTCAGTCGGATAGAGCACCCGCCTTCTAAGCGGGTTGTCGCAGGTTCGATTCCTGCCAGGCGCGCATGGCCAATGAACAACCGAACCTCATCTGGATCGACTGCGAGATGACTGGGCTCTCCTTGGAAAAGGATCTCCTGGTCGAAATCGCCGTGCTCGTCACCGACTCCGACCTCAACGTAATCGGCGACGGTGTCGATGTTGTCATCCGGGCGAGCGCCGATGAGTTAGCTGGCATGAATGAATTCGTAACTGCGATGCACACAACATCGGGATTAATCACGCAGATCCCTAACGGTATTTCAGTAGTTGAGGCCGAGCTACAAGTGATTGCATATCTGCTCGAGTGCGGATTACAACCTGGTAAATCTCCTCTTGCTGGAAACTCGGTCGGCGTTGATCGCAATTTTATCGCACGCGATATGCCAACTCTCAATGACTTCCTCCATTACCGAACCATCGACGTCTCATCGATTAAAGAGTTAGCACGCCGCTGGTATCCCAAGGCCTACTTCGCATCCCCACCAAAGACCGGCAACCACCGCGCCCTTGGAGATATTCAAGATTCAATCGCAGAGCTGGCCTACTACCGCAGCGCAGTTTTCATTCCGCCGCAGGCTTAGGAGAAGGTAGACTGTGGCACTCATGGTGGACGTAGCTCAGCTGGTAGAGCACCCGGTTGTGGTCCGGGATGTCGCGGGTTCGAGCCCCGTCGTTCACCCCAATATTTTCTTAGTAGAAAAACAATTTACCCCGCATGACCTAACAGGAAGCCGACAGCAATGATCTTTGATGTCATTATTGAAATCCCAGCTGGCAGCCGCAATAAATACGAAGTTGATCACATCACCGGTGAAATTCGCTTAGATCGCATGTTGTTTACATCAACTCGCTATCCATATGACTATGGCTTTGTTAAGAACACACTGTCTTTAGATGGCGATCCACTTGATGCGCTGGTGATGTTAGATGAACCAACATTTCCTGGATGTGTGGTTTCTTGCCGTGCAATCGGAATGTTCAACATGACTGATGAGGCTGGTGGCGATGACAAACTTCTCTGTGTTGCAGCTGGAGATATTCGTAAATCATCATTTCAAGACCTAACTGATGTTCCAGAGTTTGAACTCTCTGAAATTCAACACTTCTTTGAAGTCTATAAAGCGCTAGAACCTGGCAAGAGTGTTACTGGTGGTAACTGGGTTAATCACAGTGAAGCCCTGCTTGAGATCGAGCGTTCTCGTAAGCGCTTTAAAGAAATACATTAAGTAAAGTCACAACGATTGTAGGGAGAGCTACATGATCAACAGCGGAGATACTGCATGGGTGCTTGCAAGTAGCGCACTCGTCCTCTTTATTACGCCGGGCTTGGCGATTTTTTACGGTGGCATGGTCCGAGTAAAAAGTGCACTCAACATGATGATGATGTCATTTGCGGCAATCGGTGTAACCACAATAATCTGGGTTTTATACGGCTATTCATTGGCATTCGGCACTTCGCACGGAGGGTTAATCGGAAGTTTCGAGCATATCGGCCTATCAAAAACTCTCGACACTTTTGTTGGACCTCAAGGCCATCACATACCGACGCTTTCTTTCGCAATGTTCCAATTAACATTTGCAATTATTACCGTCGCGCTTTTATCTGGTGCTATTGCAGACCGCGCTAAATACGGCTCATGGGTTTTATTCGTTGCCCTCTGGATTACCTTGGTCTATATCCCTGTTGCGCACTGGGCTTTTGCATCTCAAAGCGGCAAAGGCGGTTGGATAGTCGACAAGCTAGGCGCTCTCGATTTTGCAGGCGGAACCGTTGTAGAGATTAATTCTGGAGCCGCTGCTCTTGCGCTCGCTTTAGTTCTTGGAAAACGCGATGGATTTAAACGCGATCCAATGCGTCCACACAATATGCCGCTCGTGCTTTTAGGCGCTGGAATGCTGTGGTTTGGTTGGTTTGGATTTAACGCCGGAAGTGCACTATCTGCAGGTTCTCTTGCAGCTACTGCAATGATTAATACACAGATTGCTTCAGCTGCCGCATCGATGACATGGGTTCTCTTTGAAAAATATAGAGATGGCAAAGCTACAACTCTTGGTGTTGCATCTGGCGCAATAGCTGGAGCAGTAGTAATTACGCCTGCATGCGGTTTTATCAATCCAATCGGTGCCCTAATCCTGG
>WLHF01000025.1 GCA_009702835.1 Actinomycetota bacterium | reverse complement strand
CATGCAACTTTTATGCAATAAAAGCCTCTAAGCGAGCGCGGCATCAAGGGTGATAACGGCAGATGAGTAGAGCTTTGAAACTGGGCAGGTGAGCTTTGCCTTGGCTGCGAAATCATTAAACTCTGCCTCGGTCAGGCTTTGATTGCGCCCCCGAGTAATTAAGTGGATCTCACTAATCCAGAAACCATCTTCGCGCTGCTCTAGCGTCACACGTGCCGACGTCTCAATATCTCCAACTGGCTTGCCGGCATCTTCAATCAAACTAGTTAAAGCCATCGAAAAACATCCAGCGTGTGCTGCACCAATGAGCTCTTCTGGGTTAGTTCCCATTCCATCTTCTGTACGGCTCTTTAAAGAGAAAGGTATAACTAGGCCATCGCGGCCAAGGACCATGCTCCCCGTTCCACTTGGAACCGGTCCACTCCATGTAGCACGTGCATGTCGGAGAATTTTCATCGGTAGGCTTCCTTTCGAGAGGGGTCCTCATGAATCCAGGAGTTGTTTATAACGCAGGGTCTGAAACCATAGCAAAAGATCGCATTTCAGCAAGAGGAGATGCCACCTGTACTGAGTTAATTAATCGTGGCACCTATGCAGAGGCAATGACTGCCATTGAAATAGCTTTGACTGGCGATACAACTTCAGTGATGACATCCAAGAATGACACTCTTATCTATACGCGCTCTGGAACCGCTACATTGGAAATTAAGGACAGTGATGGCATTCATTCACAAGAGATGACGGCAGGCTCGGCTGCACTGATTAAATCAGGTGGTTCATTTACTTGGTTAATGGGGCAGAATCTGCGCGCCTTAGAAGTAAGCGTTCCAGATATTTCGGGACCATTTGCTCGAAAACAATCCTCCCCTACGCAAAGCTATAATCGATTTGTTGAGCAAGGCCTGGCAGATAAATCCGGAGCAACATCTAACCGTGAGTTTGAAGTTCTATTTGATGCAACCAATGGTTCTGCGCATGCAACCATGTTTGTTGGCTTTATCCCACCATCTGGTGCACCGGCGCACTATCACCTCTATGACGAGATCTGCCATATCGTTAAAGGCGGCGGCGAGCTCCATGTTGGAGATACGATCCAAGAACTTGCTCCAGGATCAACATTTATTGTGGCACCACGTCTTTTGCATGCCTTAGTAAATAATCGAGATGAAGATCTATGTCTGTTGGGTATTTTTCGCCCACAAGGCTCCCCAGCTGCTGCATATTATCCAGATGGCAAGCCAGCACCGGGATATATAGAGTCGTAATCACCGCGCAGGGCTCAATTGCAGGGTTGACGACCGGCAATTATTTGCATAATTATTTTTATTGGGACTACCCTGCCGTAATGCAATAATCTTGAATCCGAGAATAGAAATTGGGGAAGTAGCTCATGGTCCTGGCTTCAACTATTAATGATTTAGCAAAGACATACCGCTCTCAATTCTCTGTTTTTGAGCATGTCACTTATGTGAACTCATGTTCTCAAGGCGCCCTCGCAAACTCTGTAAAAAAGAGTTTTGATGACTATATCGAGACCCTAGAGCTAAAAGGCTCTGCGTGGGCCGACTGGGCTGGGTATCAAGAGAAAATGCGCAGCCTCTTCGCAACTTTCTTTAAAGTTCCCGCTTCAGAGATAGCCGTCACCACATCGGCATCTGCCGGAGTAAATACCGTTGCATCGGCATTGGATTTCACTAAGGGGCGCAACAAGATTGTTACAACTGATAATGAGTTTCCTACTATTGGCCAAACATGGCATGCCCAAGAGCTCCGCGGCGCAGTTGTGCATCACATTCCTAGTAATGGGGATTTAACGGTAGATATTGCCGCTCTTATCAACGCAATTGATGATCAAACTCTCTTAGTCTCAATTACTCATGGCTGTTTTCGAAATGGTGCAGTAACTGAGTTAGAGCCAATTATTGAGGCTGCACATAAGAAAGGTGCATTGGTTCTCATTGACGCCTATCAATCCGTTGGTGCAATTCCATTAAATCTTTCAACTCTTAAAGCCGACTTTGTCGTTGGCGGAAATCTTAAATACTTACTGGGTGTGCCTGGAGTTGGATTTCTCTATGCGCGCAGCGAAACTACTAGCCATCTAATTCCAACTTCAACGGGTTGGTTTGCCGCTCGCGATATTTTTGCAATGGATATACATTCATATGATCCAGCTCCAGATGCGCGACGCTTTGAATCCGGAACTCCCCCAATCCCCTCTCTATATCCCTCGGCAACTGGATTAGAAATGATGATTGATATTGGGGTCGAAAATGTCTATGCCTATGTTTGCGATATTCATGACGCACTTCGCACTGGGATTGAGGGAGTTGGTGGGAAAGTTGTAACGCCAAAGAAGAAGGCTCATCACGGTGCAATGTTGGCAGTCGCATCTCTTGATGAAAACGCACACGTGGCTGCACTTGAAGCTGAAAAAGTCGTTACATCATCGCGAGATGGAAATATCAGAGTTTCACCACATTTTTATAATAACTTTGAAGATGTAGAGAAAATTATTGCTGCATTTGCTAAAACAAAACATTACTTGCGCAAGTAAGTTCAAAGGGGATTACGCATGTCGCAGATCGAAAGAGTCGAGTTAGCTCCAGGACTCAATGTCTCACGCGCGATTACTGGGCTATGGCAAATAGCCGACATGGAAAAAGATGGAACCACTCTTGATCCAGCAACCACTGCGCAATATATGGCCGCTTACTCTGAGGCCGGTCTCGATACTTTTGATATGGCAGATCACTATGGCTCTGCTGAAATTATCGCGGGTTACTTTAAGAAGAACCTGCCTTCAGGTAAGAGCGCCCATTTGTTTACTAAGTGGGTACCAAAGCCTGGTCCAGTAACTCGTGAGGAAGTGCGTGCCGCTGTTTTAGAGCGCTGTGCTCGCCTGCAAACTGGAAAAGTTGAGCTACTTCAGTATCACGCATGGAAATTCTCAAATCCATTTTGGTTAGATGCATTGATCTATTTGCAAGAGCTACAAGAAGAGGGATTAATAGGCGCCATTGGCGTAACTAACTTTGATACCGCTCATTTACGAATTGCAAAATCAACTGGAGTCAATATTGTCTCTAATCAAATTTCTTACTCAGTTATCGATCAACGCGGTGGTGGGGCTATGGCAGATTACTGCGATAGCAACGGCGTAAAGATCTTGGCATATGGCACGCTATGTGGTGGATTTATCTCGAAAAAGTGGCTCGGGAAAACTGAGCCAACCGGTGATGGGCTACCTAATTGGTCGCTCATGAAATACAAAAGGTTTATTGATGTAACAGGAGGTTGGGAGAAGTTCCAGCATGTCCTGGTAACTTTGGATGAAGTTGGAAGTGAAGTAGGACGTTCAATTTCTACTGTGGCTAGTAAGTATCAACTCTCTCAAAGGGCCGTTGGGGCAGTAATTATTGGCGCCAGACTCGGTGAAAATGCCCATATTGACGATGCCGTATCACTATTTACTTTTGAACTCTCTAATAAACAACGCGGAAAAATCGCTGCAGCACTGGCACTCTTAAACGATGTTCCAGGAGATTGCGGCGATGAATATCGCAAACCTCCTTATCTAACAGCCTCTGGTGATTTAAGCCATCACCTTGAAGAGTTTCCACCAGTGTTTGACGTTAAGCAATCTGGTGGCAAAGCCATGATTGATTCAGGAACAACGTGGGAAGCTCTGGCTGGTTATAGTCGAGCTATCCGAATTGGTGATCGCGTGCTTGTTTCAGGAACTACTGCAACTCACGGAGCTATCTCTGTCGGAAGAAATGATCCTGAAGCACAAACACATTTTGCAATCGATAAAATTGAGGCATCTCTTGAGTCGGTGGGTGCAAAACTTAGCGACGTAGTTCGCTCAAGAATCTACGTCAGTGATATCAAGAATTGGGAGCCGATTGCCCGGGTCCATGGGATCAGATTTGCCGATATCCGCCCAGCTAACACAATGGTTGAAGCTAAACTCATTGGCGATGAATATCTAGTTGAAATTGAGGTTGAGGCGGTAATTCAATGAAGAAAGCTGAGTTAGTGGATGGCTACGCAATCTCACCAGTAATAAAAGGTGGTTGGCAGTTGAGCTCAGGGCACTCTCTTGACCGAGTGATCCGCGAAGATGAAGCGATATCGGACATGATTGCATTCATTGAATCAGGAATCACGACATTAGATTTTGGTGATATTTATACTGGGGTAGAAGAGCTCGTTGGCAAGACGTTGATACGCCTTGGTGAAAAGATTGGGTCGAGCGCCAGAGATGAAGTTCAACTTCACACAAAATATGTGCCGAATGAGAAATCCTTAAACCAATTTGATAGCTCCGATGTGGCCCATATTGTTAATCGTTCATTAGAGCGCCTCGGTGTAGAGAAGGTAGATGTAGTTCAGCTGCATTGGTGGAGATATGAAGATCGCTATTACCTAAAGGCTTTGGAGAGCCTCTTTGAGCTAAAGCAGCGCGGGAAAGTTGGAAATATTGGAATAACCAACTTTGATTTAGTGCGATTGCAGGAGATGGTAGAGGCGGGATTAAAGCCGGCAAGTCATCAAATTCAATATTCTCTGTTAGATCGCAGAGCAGAGCTAGGAATGAGTCAATATTGTCTTGAAAATAAGATTGGAATTCTTTGCTATGGCACAGTCGCCGGTGGATTCTTCTCTGAAAAATTCTTAGGTGTAGATGAGCCATCTCAAGTAGAGACCCGTTCAAATGTGAAGTATCAAATAATTATTGAAGAGTTTGGTGGATGGAAACTTTTCCAAGAGCTACTGAAGGTCTGTAAAAAACTCGCTGATAATCACAGTACTGATATAGCGACGATCGCTTCGGCCTGGGTACTAAAGCGTCCAGGAGTTAAAGCCGTCATCGTTGGCGCCCGTAATATCTCCCATATCAATTCAAATCTACAGATTCCTCAGATTATTTTCACAGAACAAGAGCTTGCATTAATAGATGAGGTACTTGCTCAATCTAAGGGGCCGGATGGACCAGTTTATGAGCTAGAGAGATATTCAGAAAAGCATCGCACAATCATGCATACAAACAATAATTAAGTTAGATCCGATGATTTGAGTGTAACTTTTGCAGTTCGCTCAATCCGCATAATGAGACGTTCATCAGGATCAGGACATGCCACTAATGAGTCGCGCTCTAACCAATCAGATGCCGGCATTTGGCGCTGCTTAGCTGGCAATAGCGGCATAGCTGCTTGGATGGCATACATACAAAAATGCTTGCCCTCTGGAATTCTAAGCTCTGCGCTATTGGTTACCTCGAAGTAGTCTCCGACATTTAAACCACAGACCGACCTACCCTCAATTCGATCAACAACGATCCGTAAATCGAAAAGCTCCATATCGTGAGCGGTCTCATCTTTCATAAGATTTATCGTAAGGCAAGAGAAGACAAATCCCCTCATCTTGGGTACCTTTGGCGCTATTGCTGTAGAGAAAACTTTCAAATTGCTTAGGTGAGTGAGGTTTGGGCGTGGCCGAGTTTGTTCAACTGCTCTTTAATGGCTTGGTAGAAGGATCTATCTTCGGTATTGCCGCCCTTGGTATCTCACTGGTTTACTCAGTTCTGAAATTAGTCAATTTTGCAGCTGGTGACTTTTTAACTTTAGGCGCCTTCACTACATTCTTTTTTGCAACCAATAGCCACTTACCTTTTATCGTAGCCGTTCTACTCTCCATGCTATTAGGTGTTGCTATCTCACTTATTTTAGAGTTCATTATTTGGCGCAAACTTCGTAAGAGTGGTGCAGGCATGCTCGCGCTATTTCTCGTGGCAACTGGCGTTGCATTTGTTTTACGTCAATCGATCGCACTGATATTTGGTAGCAATAGTCGAAAATTTGATATCGACCAGATCAAAACCTTTGAGTTTCTTGGTGCCCAAATCGCTCAAGCTCAACTCGCTGTTCTGTGTTGTGCATCTGTAGCGATAACAGTGATTGCATTATTTATTAAAAAATCAACTATTGGGAAAAATATGCGTGCCTATTCAGATAATCCCTCTTTAGCTTCAGTCTCAGGAATCAATGTTGATCGTGTCATTATTGCTACATGGACAATTAGTGGTGCCTTCGGTGCACTCGCCGGTATTTTTCAAGGGACAGTCCAAGGACAATTTACTAATGGAATGGGACTTGATTTACTACTTTCGATTTTAGCCGCTGTCGTTCTCGGTACAATTGGTGATGCCTATGGAGCATTAATTGGTGGTTTCGTTCTAGGTATTGTTATGGAGTTATCAACATGGGATGCCTTACTGGGTGGGATTCCATCGACGTACAAACCGGTAGTTGCCTTCGCTGTTCTTGTCATTGTTTTACTATTTAAGCCTGAGGGAATCTTTGGAGTGAAGGCGAGAAAAATTTAATGACCGCTCTCATGCAGCCTGGCTTTTGGGTCTTCATTTTAACTATGTCTGGGATCTACGGAATCTTTTCACTAGGACTTCAAATTCAATACGGTGTTGGTGGAATCTTAAATTTTGGTCACGTTGGAATGATGGCTTTGTCATCGTACACAATGGCAATTTTGATTATTTCACACGGTATTAATTTCTGGATCGCCGCAGCAGCTGGCGTTGCTGTTGCAGCTCTCGGCGGAGCGTTTTTAGGATTAACGACATTAAGGCTCAGAGGTGATTATTTCGCCATTGTTAGCATCGCTTTTTCAGAGATAGTGCGTTATGTAATCTATAACTCAGATGGACTAACAGGTGGCGTGCAAGGCTCTTTAGCGATTCCAGTTATCGGTGAAAACTATCCTTCATACACCGATACATGGGATTCGATCATGAATCGAGCACGAGATATTTTGACTCCAATTTTTGGTGAGATTGCAGATCGTGAATTTGTCATGGCGATTGTTGTCTGGATAACCCTTGGCATTCTCTTGCTCATCGTCTCTCGTATCGAGCGGACTTCATGGGCACGAGTGCTACGCGCTACACGCGAAGATGATGAAGTACCAGCGGCCCTTGGTAAGAATGTATTTAGATTTCGACTTCAAGCCGTCATTATTGGCTCAGTAATCGGGGGTATCGCTGGAATTTATTGGGGCCTAGAGTCCTCACTTCTCTCCCCCGATGATTTCTTAACACTTGTTACTTTTTATGGCTGGATGATTTTGATTCTTGGTGGAGCAACTAAGGTGAAGGGTCTTCCAATCGCAGCCATCTTCTTTGGCTTTCTCTATGGTGGTTCTCGCTTCTTTACCTTCTGGCCCTTCTCACACCTAGATGCCTCTCAACGCGCATATGTTCGAATAATGATTATCGGAATCGTTTTAATTATCCTCATGATGCGTCGTCCCCAAGGAATCTTCGGAAAACGTCAGGAGATGGTCCTTGAATAATCTAATCCTAGAAGTCAATGATGTCGCCGTGTCATTTGGCGGCGTTCGTGCAGTTAACGGCGCCACTTTAGATGTAGAAGTTGGAAGCGTAACCTCAGTTATCGGACCCAATGGCGCTGGTAAGACAACGTTATTTAATTTAATTAGTGGTGCTACAAAGCCAGATTCGGGCACAATCCTTTTTGAAGGCCTTGAAATCCACAATCTGCTTCCCCATAAAATCGCAGATCGAGGAATCATCCGCACATTTCAAGGTGCAAAAGTTATTAAGCGTCTGAGTGTTCTAGATAATTTGATGCTGGGAGGTCAAGATAATCCTGGCGATAGCTTGGTGAACTTCTTGAATCCAAAGGCAAGAAAGGCTTATGAAGTTCAATGTCGCGAACGGGCTATGGAACTCTTGAAACAAATTGGAATTGAAAGGTTTGCAGATGAATACGCTGGAATCCTCTCGGGTGGCCAACGTAAGCTCCTCGACCTTGCTCGTGCACTGATGGCTAATCCAACGTTGCTTTTGCTGGATGAACCTTTTGCTGGAGTAAACCCGACTTTAGTTGAGAAGTTACTAGAGGTTTTGCACGCCCTTCGCAGCAAACATAATCTGACATTTCTACTTATTGAGCATGACTTAGAGACAGTTATGAATATTTCAGATCGAGTAATCGTTATGGCTGAGGGCCGGGTTATTGCAGATGGAAAACCTAACTCAATCTATGAAAATCAAGCTGTTATTGATGCCTACCTAGGAACTAGAAAGGCATCTAAATGACCCAACCATTATTAAAGATAAGTAATCTTGAAGGCGGCTACGGTGATATCAAGATTCTCAATGGTGTAAACATTGAAGTTCCTGAGAATTCAATTGTGACAATAGTTGGGCCTAATGGCGCCGGTAAATCTACAATCATGAAAGCTATCTTTGGAATTGCTCGTGTCACTGCCGGCACGGCTACGATTATTAGAGATGGGAAAGAGGTAAATGTTTTTGCAACTAAGCCTTACAACCTCTCTAAAATCGGGATTGGGTATGTGCCACAAATTGAAAATATTTTTGTTGGTATGACAATTGATGAGAACTTAGATGTCGGATATATTCCTGAATCAGGTAAGAGCTTAGAGGAGCTCAAAGAGAGCATGTATGTGAGATATCCAGATTTAGTCTCTAGAAAAAAAGATAGAGCTGGACAACTCTCAGGCGGCCAACGCCAGATGTTGGCATTAGCACGAGCTCTGATGTCAGCGCCCGATGTACTTCTACTGGATGAGCCATCGGCAGGATTGGCTCCAGCCCTTGTTGATCAATTATTTGACGAGCTGGTAAGAATTAATCAGAGTGGTGTGACGATTTTGATGGTCGAACAAAATGCCAGACGAGCACTTGAAATATCTACCTACGGGTATGTTCTCGATATGGGGAGAAATCGCCATGAAGGTCCGGGAGCGGCCCTTGCCGTTGATCCTGAGATTGTGGGCATCTACTTTGGTAAGCGAAATAAGGGCTAGTTTCAGCGATTTCTTCACTTTTTTACACTCTCAGGGCATACTTACCTAACTAATTGGCGGCCGTCAATTGGTTAAGGATCGAATCACCCTCGAGGAGAGCTACACAATGAAGAAAAGTAAAGCTTTAGTTCTAGCTGCTGCCATCGCGGCATCAGCTCTTTTAGTTTCAACTGTGCCGGCAAATGCTGCCGGTGTTGATATCCGTGTTGGAACAGTCCAACCAATGTCAGGTGCTGGCTTTGCCTCTTACGGTACAGGTCTAGCAAATGCTGCAGCATTTGGTGTTACATCAGTTCAGGCAGCTATGACTGCAGCTGGCGTAGGCGGATCTTGTAAAATGATTGCGCAAGAAGACTCAGTATCAGATGCGCCATCGGTTGTTAGAGAAGCAGCTACAAAGCTTGCTAAGTCTGACAAAGTTAACTTCATCATTGGTTCACTTACATCAGGTGCATCTCTTGAAGTTGGAACAGTTACAGCTGCAGCATCAGGCGTGATCGGTATCGCCTCTGCAGCTTCATCACCTTCTCTAACTACATTCAAGGATAATGACACTTTGTTCCGTACATACCCATCAGATCTTCTACAGGCCGTAGCGCTAGTAAAGGCAGTTTCAAAGGCTAACGGAAATTCCTCTTGGGTAACTGTCGGTGCAATTAATAACTCATTTGGAACTGGTCTTGCGACAGCTTTTAAGCGCGCTTGGATCAAGAATGGTGGCCACATCGGTGGAACTGTACTTTGGAATGCAGGCGCAGCTTCATATGATTCAGAGGCTGCAGCTCTTGTAAAGACAAAGCACGATGCATTTGTATTTGTTGACTATCCAGATTCATTTGCCAAGTTGGCGCCTGCGCTAGCTCGTACTAAGAAATGGGATGCAAAAATTACTTTCATGACTGAAGCATTTAATGATGACTCAGCTGTTAAAACAGTTGGCGCTTCACTGATGAACGGTATTCGTGGAACATCTGCAAAGACAAATGGAACTGATGCTGCAGGTTGGAAGACCGCATTTACTAAGGCATACCCAAAGAATCCAGGAACCTTCGTAGATGGTTCAGGCTTTGATGCCGCAGTTCTTGCATGTCTTGCTGGAATCTCTGCTGGCGGAACCTCTTCTAAGGCCCTAGCTAAGGGACTTCGTAACGTCGGTGGCGTTAACGGTGGAACTGCATACACATGGGATCAATTAACTGCAGCAGTTAAAGATGTAGCTGCAGGAAAGCCAGTCACCTACAACGGTGTTTGGGGATACACAAAGTTCGATAGAGCTGGAGACCCAATGGGTGGAGCCTTCGAAGTTTGGTCAATCAAGGATGGTGTGATCTTGCACGATTCAAAGCAGGATGTTCAGTTCTAATCTAAAGATCTAAATCTTTATAGCAACCGCATCTGCTACCTTTGCAGTAGAAATTAAATTTCTAAAGGTAGCGGATGCGGTTCTATATTGAGGCTTTTAAAGAGTTTTTAAGCCAATCAACAATCTCTTGAGTTGGCGCGCCAGGAGTAAATATCTCTCCCACTCCCATTGTAATAAGTTTTTGACGATCTTCCTCTGGAATTATCCCCCCGCCAAAAACTACAATCTCTGGCGCTCCCGCATCTTTAAGTAGTTCAAGAATTTTGGTAAATAGGCCCATGTGGGCACCGGAGAGAATCGAAAGCCCAATGGCTTTTACATCCTCTTGAATCGCTGTAGCAACAATTTGATCGGGAGTTTGATGCAGGCCTGTGTAAATGACTTCAAAACCAGCATCGCGTAAAACCCGCGCGATTATCTTGGCCCCACGATCATGGCCATCTAATCCAGGCTTAGCAATCACGATACGAAGAGGAGCCATGGATTGAAGATATCAACTCAATGCCTTCAATACAACATTCCTTTAGCTTTAGAACTACCGTAAAGTATCTCCTATGACTGTGGTTTCGATGCATGAACCAGAATGGCAAGCGCTTTTGAAATCAGTATCACTGAAGAGCCCCAGAGAGTTAGCTCGCGCAATTTCATATGCTGAAAATGAGCTGACTGTGCAGGTGCCTTCATCCACCTCGGCTTCACGCGTTATCGGTATTACAGGATCCCCTGGTGTTGGAAAATCAACAACTGTTAATGCCCTCATCACATCCCTTAGATCAGAGGGGAAAACTATTGCAGTTCTTGCAGTTGATCCATCATCGCCCATTTCTGGCGGTGCACTTCTAGGTGATCGAATTCGATTAGGTGAACATTTCCTTGACCCGCATGTTTTCATCCGCTCGATTGCAACTCGCGGTCATCTGGGTGGCCTAAGCGCAACCATCGAATCGATAATCAACATAGTCAAATTAGCTGGCTTTGATTATATTTTTGTTGAAACCGTTGGTGTTGGTCAGAGCGAAGTTGAAGTAATGAAATTCGTAGAGACAGTAGTTGTTGTTATGGCTCCAGGTATGGGAGATGGAATTCAAGCCTCAAAGGCTGGAATCCTTGAGATTGGCGATATCTTCCTTGTAAATAAATCAGATCGCGACGGCGCCAAGGAGACAGCAAAAGAGCTTGAAAGTTCTTTACACCTATCGGCTAAGCCTCTAAGTTGGATACCACTGGTACTACTTGGTGCGATGGAGAAATCTGTAGGCATAACTGAGTTAATTAGTGCGATTAATCAACACGGGGAGAAAAGCAAATGAGTTTCATTAAAACTGGCCATGTGGATAATTTCACCCGCGAGAACCTTCCACCGCGCAACCAGTGGCCCTGGCTCAATCAAGAATTTATAGATACCAACTACGCAGCGCGCTTAAATGCTAGCCAAGAGTTAATTGATAAGACAATAGAGATTGTTGGTCCTAACAAATTAGCTATCATCGCTGGAGATGGAAATTATACGTATGGAGAGCTCCTGGCAAAGATTTCACAGGTTGCAAACTATCTAGAGTCGATTGGTATTAAGTCGGGAAACCGTATTTTGCTGCGCGGTCCCAACTCTGCCTCTCTCGTCATTTTGTGGCTAGCAGTGCTTCGAGTTGGAGCAGTAGCGGTAACAACAATCCACTTACAGCGGGCTAATGAGTTAGAGAAGATGTTAGGTGTAGCAAAAGTTCAATTTGCCCTCATTGACCATAGATTCATGGAGGATTGGAACTTAGTTACTAACTTCGATGGTCAAACTCTGATCTATGGCGGCGACAATGATGTATTTGTAAAGGCCGCGGCATTTCCTACCTCACACACTGCATGTGATACTGCAAGTGATGATGTAAGTCTCTTGGCATTTACTTCAGGCTCCACTGGAGTACCAAAGGCAACTATGCATTTTCATCGTGATATTTTAGCTATCGCTGATACTTTTTCTAAAGAGATTTTAAAGCCACTTCAGGATGATATTTTTGCCTGCTCAGCTCCTTTAGCATTTACTTTTGGTCTGGGTGCAAGCGTGGTCTTTCCATTTCGAATCGGCGCTACAACCCTTCTCATGGAAGGTGCTCCCCCGCCAGTCTTAATCGAAAAGGTACGAGAGAACAAAGTAACGGTTCTCTTTACAGCACCGACGGCTTATCGAGCAATCTTAAAGTCAACAAATAACTTAGAGCTGCCCTCACTGCGCCGATGTGTTTCAGCGGGAGAGCATCTTCCTGAGTCCACATGGAGCTCTTGGCATGAGGCCACAGGGATCAAATTAATTGATGGCATTGGCGCAACTGAGATGCTTCATATCTTTATCTCAGCATCAGATGATGAGATTGTTCCGGGAATGACTGGAAAAGTAGTACCTGGATATGAAGCCATCATCGTTAATGAAGAGTTTGCAGAGATTCCCGTTGGAGAAATAGGTTTTCTAGCCGTCCGAGGACCTACTGGTGTGCGTTATTTAAATGATGCTCGCCAAGGTGTTTATGCCGTTAATGGTTGGAATGTTACGGGAGATCTCTATTTGAAAGACTCCCATGGCTACTTTAAGTATCAATCTCGTGCAGATGACATGATTATTTCTAGTGGCTATAACATTGCCGCCCCTGAAGTGGAAAATGCTCTGCTTACTCATAATGCAGTCTCTGAGGTAGCCGTTGTTGGTGAGCCAGATGAAGAGCGTGGCATGCTTGTTGTTGCTTATATTGTTTTGCAAAGCAGTCAGGTGGAGAGCCCAGAGCTTATAAAAGAGCTCCAAGACCATGTGAAGCAAAAGATTGCACCATTTAAATATCCTCGTCGAATAGTTTTTGTACCATCTCTGCCTAAAACAACTACCGGTAAGTTACAGAGATTTAGACTTAAAGTTGAGGATAAATGAACCCTGAAGATAGATCTGTTCTAGATTTAGTTTCACGAGAAGGCGATCGCCTTGAAAGCTATGGGAGGCATCCAGATCAAGTAGTTGAGATCTTTAGTGCAGTTGGAGAGATGCTCGGACAAGTCGTACTCATTCATGGAGGTTATTGGCGAGCTGAATATGATCGAGTGCATCTGCGCTCCTATGCCGCAGCCTTGGCAGATCTAGGTTGGCAGGCGGTATTAATCGAGTATCGAAGAACCCCTGGATCACCCGATAATTATTTAGAAGATATTCGTGCGGCAATCATGCACTGTGGTGGAGGTGTAGTGATTGGTCACTCAGCGGGGGGGCATTTAGCACTACTTGCTGAAAATGAAATTACAGCACCCTTTATTAAGAGCGTCATTGCCCTAGCACCGGTTGGAGATTTAGCCGAAGCTTGGAGATTAGATCTCGACGATGGAGCCGTCAAAGAGTTTCATGGCACTAGTGCACTCAATCGTCCTGACATGGATCCAAATCTAATGCTCAATACACATGCACCAGTTTTGATTATTCATGGAAATGATGACATCCGTGTTCCAATTGCACTCTCCAGGACTCTCCATAACTCTTACACAAGCGCCGGCTTAGATAGTGAGTTAATTGAGCTCGAAAATATTGGCCACTTCGAACTCATTGACTATCGGGCACAACAAATCGAATTAGTCCTAGCACACCTTAAAAAGCACGCGTAGGAATCCACTTGCCATATACTTTTCGTAGTTCGGCAACGATTTCACCAACAGTGGCATATGCCTTAACTGCGGCGATACAACTCTCCATTATGTTTTCTCCTGCCTTGGCAGCTGTATGTAAATTGGAGAGAGTGAGCGCAACTTGTTCATTATCTCGGCTTGCACGCACCTGCTTCAGCGCTGCTACTTGGCCGGCTTCACTCTCTGGATTAATTTCAAAGGCCTTATAAGGCGGAGTATCGGCTTTAAAAAGATTTACTCCTACTAGTTTGCGCTCTCCTGATTCAATAGACATTGCAAACTTATAGGCTTGGTCAGAGAGTTCGCTTGAAAACCAACCATTGTTGATGCATTCAAGTGCACCACCTCGTTTTTGAATATCTTCAAGCATCTCCCACATTTTCTCAGCAAGCTCATCGGTTAACCGTTCAAGTTCATAACTACCAGCCAAAGGATCGGCGGTAATAAGGACTCCTGTTTCAAAAGCAACTACTTGCTGAGTGCGAAGTGCCAACATTGCCGCCTCTTCAGTTGGAACACCTAAGGCCTCATCAAAGGCAGAGACATGCATTGTCTGTATTCCGCCAAGGGCTGCAGCCAACATTTCTACTGAAGTTCTCACAACATTGTTCATTGATTGTTGGGCAGTCAGTGATGAGCCAGCGGTGAAGGCAAAAATTCGAAGCTTTTCAGAGGCGGCATCTTTAGGCTCATACTTTTCATGGATAAGCCTGGCCCAGGTTTTACGAGCGGCACGAAACTTTGCTATTTCAGGTAGAAACTCAATATTTG
>WLHF01000024.1 GCA_009702835.1 Actinomycetota bacterium | reverse complement strand
GCCGGAATGATCTCGTAAACCAATAATCCGTGCAAAAAATAACTGCTGACACTAATCAGCAAGCTTTCACACTCGCTGCATAAGCTAGTTTGAAGCCGTTAGCCCAGATGCCGCTCTCGGTCTGGAATCTAGCGTCGATAGAGGGCTTTTCATCGCATAGGTGTTACGAACTATGCGAGAGAACAGTTTCGTAACTGAGTCTGTCGAAGAGTTGTGTGGGAAAACTTCGAGACTGAGAAAGCGTTAATCACACTACGCCCGTAGAAGCCCTGTTTTTGCACCGAAGGACCCGGGTTCGATTCCCGGCACCTCCACCATTTTTATTTATTAATGCTGGCCTTCTGGGCCATGTCCATCGTTTCCGCCAGAGTGTCCGCCGCGACGCCATTTCATAAGTGGACCAAAATGCGAACTACCTTGCTCACTTCCACTTCGTTTTTGTTTTTTCCATAACTTGACTCCGAATTTGGCAAGTATGGGAGCAATGATGCGTACATCGGAAAAGTACTCCCGGCGCAGAGCGATATAGGCCATAGAAATCCCAAAAATAGCCATTGCATCAAGAGCTAAATTTTGGTTTGCTTTCCAAATAACCGTAGAGCTGATGAATAGTGCGAGAGTAATAACAAGACCGTGAAGCAATCTTCGGATAATTGTTAGAACTATATGTTCTGTTCGAATCTTTGTTAATAAGATTGCAACTGGCCCGCCAAGAATTACAATCATAAGTAAAATTGTGACGAGATAAGCCAGACCCTCCATCACAACCCCTTCCACTCATCGCGAAGCGCTGAGTACACAGCCATGTCGATACAACAACCATCGTGTCTGCGCGATTTCTTGCGCAAGATTCCTTCAAGGGTATACCCAGCCGATAGTAGAAGCCTCCTTGACAGCGAATTTTCTACATCCACGAGCGCCTCGATACGCTCAAAGCCCATTGACTCAAAGCCAAAGTTGGTCAGCATGCGTGCAGCCGTGGTGCCCACACCCTTGCCCCGAACATCTGCTCTGATCCAGTAGCCGAGCTCAGCAACGAGATCGGGGAGATCCATACTGTGAAAAGAGATCACTCCAGCAAACTCTCTCTCGTTTCCATTGCCATAATCGATTGCAAAGGCTAACTCTGTCTTTTCAGCGATAGATTTCGGCGTTTTTTCTCTGACAAAGAACTCTGCATGAGCCAACGTGTAGTCAACGGGAACACGCGTGAACTTAGGAATAACAGGATCCTGACAGCTCTTAAATATGTTGGGGATGTCTTTTTCTTCTAGCGGGCGAAGGGTTATTAACCCGTATGTGAGGGTTGGAACTTCGGTGGGCCACCAGATCATTGCGAAAGTATGACAGCAAATTGATTGACATGGCTCGCAAATCTAAAAGGCTTTTATTATTTGTATAGAGGTCTACATGCCGTACTGATGAGATGGATAGCTAATCAGGAGATCAGGAGATCAGGAGATCAGGAGATCAGGAGATCAGGAGATCAGGAGATCAGCTAATCGAATCGAGAGATCTATACGCTTTCATTGATAGGGCGTGCGGGAACGAAGTAACTCTTTCCAACAGGAGATGTCCATTCACATGAGCCATCGGAGTTACTTACAAGCGCCCAACGGCCATGGGTTTTTAATCGATGATGGCGACGACATAAGAGCCCCAGATTTTCTGGTTTAGTCTCACCACCACTTTCCCAGCTTTGTGCATGATCAATATCGACTCGAGATGCTGGTTGTCGACAGCCAGGGAATCGACATGTGCGATCACGGGCGAGTAAAAAATCGACGAGTGCTTGCGGTGGTTCATATTTTTCCCGGCCGTAATCTAAAAGATTTCCAGTTTGCGGATCGGTAATAAACCTTTTCCATGTTGCATCCGATGCTAGTTCGCGCGCAACAGATGCTGGTATAGCGCCGTAACCCGATAGTTGACCAGGGTTTTCGGCTAAACCAAGAAGTGTTGGAAGATCAATGGTCACATTTACAGTCACTGGACGTCGATGTGGGCGAACCTCATCGACATTCCCAGCTAATGCCTGCGAAAGAATCGCGGTTAGAGCATCTGCACGCTTGTTATCTGCTGAGAGAAGTGACCATGTATCGGTTGCCGAGGATGAGTTCGAAGCGGATGATGAGTTCGAAGCGGATGATGAGTTCGAAGCGGATGAGTTGGCGCGCTTATGATCGGCCGCGGCTCGCCTCTTCTCATCAATCTCATTCATCTTCAAGATATAGGCCTCTATCGACTTCATAACTGTTTGAGCATCCTGCGCGGGCAGAATTGCAACGACGGTCGCCATACCATCGGCCTCGTTATAGCAACTAACGCGGCGTGTTTCGCGGGCGCGATCGACTACCTCTTCGAACTCTGCCGGTGCTAGTTGAGCGATTGTGGTGCGTACCTTATTGGCGACCTGACCTGGCGTATGAAACTCAGCGTGAGCTAAAGCGCGCTCTTCAATTGTATAGATAGCAAATTCACTAATGCCATCACGGATCGCAGCCGCTGTCTCCTTGGCAATCACTGTTGCATGGGATGCAGAGATCTCTCCCATCGCAAGGGCTGAACAGGTATTAGGAAGGTGATTTACCAAGGTGCGTGCAACATCGATACGCATCTGTGCCGTGCTGCCCGATAGGCGCAGTGCAGCGGCCACATCTTCGCGCTCGGCTTCGTCAATGCCATCCCATGGTTTCTCTGGAGTAGATGGATCACTTCCGGCAACGGCCACTATCGCTCGTTGCATTACTGCCTGTAACCAAGCGCTCTGGCGCTCAAGGGCGCTTAAATAATCGATTCGCGCACTTTGCGTTAAATCATTGGGATCGATCGCAACTAAAGAGGTAAGTGTCTTAATTCCTGGATATGCGGCGAGTAAGGTAACGACGCGGGCGTTGAGATCAGGATCGCTACCGAGAGCTGCCGCGGCATCGTTTCGCGCAGCATCGTCTGCAAGCGATGTGTAACTCGCTTTCCGTATCGCTGCACTTGTCATAGGTAGGACTCTCTACCTAGCCCCTGACATTCCCCAAAAGTTATTAACAGGCATTTTCAACGGGGAACCATTTTCTTCTTTGAGATTCTCAACGAGTTGCGTGCAGAGACCAACGGGATTGAAGCTGATACTCCTGCGTGAGGAGATCCTGGGTTTGAGGCTTTTGGTATCGACGATGCAGGAGTGAGGCTTCAACGAATCTCTAAAGGTGCTTTTTGCTAGCCCTCTTGCATCTGAGTTGGCGTACCGTGAACGCCCAATACATCTTTTTTACCAGTTGCATCCTCTTTATAAATAGCTGGAACCGTGCCCAACAGACCTTTTTGGAAATCTTCGAAGGCCTGAAGAACTTCCTGCTTAGTATTCATAACAAATGGTCCCATCCATGCAACGGGTTCATTAATCGGTGCCCCGCCCAGAATAAATAACTCCAATGCAGGAGAGCGGCTCTCTTGCTGATCGGCGGCGCGCACAACAATCGTGTCACCATCACCAAAGACAGTCGATTGGCCAGTTTTCACTGGACGGTTCTCATCACCAACATAGCCAAAACCTGCAGCAACATAGACAAGTGCGTTGTAATCCTTGCGCCACGGAAGGCGCAACTCGGCGCCAGCGGCAATAGTTGCGTGAATTAATGTAATCGGAGTTTGCGTGGTGCCAGGACCAGAGTGTCCATCAACCTCACCTGCGATAACACGAATTAAGGCACCACCATCGGCCGAAGATAAAAGTGCAACATCCTTGGCGCGCACATCTTGATAAGCCGGCGCCGACCACTTCTTAGCTGCTGGCAAATTTACCCAAAGTTGAAAACCGTGGAATAAACCACCACTCATCACCAAGCTCTCAGGTGGAGTTTCAATGTGCAGAATTCCAGCCCCGGCCGTCATCCATTGTGTATCGCCATTTGAAATCCTTCCACCACCACCGTTGTTATCTTGGTGATCAAAGATTCCATCGATTATGTATGTAACGGTTTCAAAGCCGCGGTGTGGATGCCATGGAGTTCCCTTTGGCTCACCCGGTGCGTATTCAACTTCACCCATCTGATCCATCATGATGAATGGGTCGAGCTCGGCCATATCTATTCCAGCAAATGTTCGCCGAACTGGAAAGCCTTCACCCTCATACCCCTGCGGGGCTGTCGTAACGCTTTTAACCGAGCGCGCACGCGCACCAGGGATTTCATTCACGCGTGGCAAAACAGTTATATCGGCAACGGTTACAGCGGGCATTCTTTACTCTCCTTGGCTCAGAATCCAAGTTTAGTTGAACTTTCAACCATCAGCAACTCACGCCAAGCTCAAAAATCCGGCTACGTCGACTGAAAAGATAACTACACAGTCTCCTTTAGCCGCTTTTTTCTCTTGGCTTTGGCACTGGTTAAACGTAGCCGTAACTTTTGAAACCGAAAGCTATAGAGCTTTAAGCGCAGAGACAACCTTTGTAAGTGATGCCTTTGCATCACCGAACAAGAGCATGGTCTTTGGATCATACAAAAGCTCGTTTTCGATTCCAGCAAAGCCTGGACGCATCGAACGCTTTAAGAAGATTACGTTTGCCGCATTTGAAACCTGCAGAATTGGCATTCCGTAGATTGGACATCCCGGAGTATTTTCCGCCGCAGGATTAACAACATCGTTTGCACCGATCACGATCGCTACATCGGTCTGACTAAAGGTCGGATTAATCTCATCCATCTCCTCTAGTTGATCGTATGGAACATTTGCCTCGGCCAATAAAACGTTCATGTGTCCCGGCATGCGGCCTGCAACTGGGTGAATTCCATATGCAACATCGATGCCTTTAGAGATCATCAAATCTGCAAGTTCGCGAACAGTGTGTTGTGCCTGGGCAACGGCTAAGCCAAAGCCCGGAACGATTACAACGCGACGTGCATAGTTAAGAAGGATTGCAACGTCATCAGGTGAACCTGAACGCACTGGACGCTCTTCGGCTGAATCTGATGCAGCTTGAGGTTTTGCGGTAAAGGCACCAAACAAGGTTCCAAATAATGAACGCCCCATTGCCTCTGCCATAAGTCGCGTCAAAATAGTTCCAGAGGCACCAACCAAAGTTCCGGCGATAATTAAAAGAACTGAGTCAAGAACATAACCACTTGCTGCAACGGTTAAACCAGTAAATGCATTGAGAAGTGAGATAACAATTGGAACATCTGCGCCGCCAACTGGCAGCACGAAGAGCACACCAAAGAGAAGTGATAGGCCAGCAAGTACCAGCAGAGGTGTGGTTCCGAGAGCTACGACAACCCAGCCACCAACGCCGATAACACTGACCAGTGTGGCAGCGATTATGAATCGTCCCGCTGGGAAGATTACTGGGCGAGTAGTCATGAGCTCTTGCAACTTCATGAAGGTAATAATCGAACCGCTAAATGAAACGCATCCGACAATCACGGTAAAGACTGTGAAGATAACTTCGGCAGTTGTGGCTTCAGAGCCAAGGTGAAGATACTCAACGATTGCAACAAGTGCGGCAGCACCCCCACCAACACCGTTAAATAGAGCGACAAGCTGTGGCATCTGAGTCATCTGTACTTTACGGGCCGCAGGTACGCCGACGGCTAATCCAACAACTATCGCACCGAAAATCCATCCAAGATTATTCAATGGAAGAGATGAATCAGGATTGGCGTAAAAGAAGACAACGAGAGTTGCTAGCGTTGCACCAAAAGCGCCAATTAAGTTTCCTCGGCGTGCACTCTTTGGATGCGAAAGGCCTTTGAGAGCCAAGATAAATGCCACGCCTGCAAGAAGACCGATGAGGTCATAGAGAGTGCGGCTCATTTCTTCTTTCCTTTGAACATCTCAAGCATTCGATCGGTAACAACAAATCCACCCACCATATTGATTGTCGCTAAGACGATCGCTGCAACTGCAAGACCAAGTTCAAGATTGGTTGAACTGTGATCGGCAACAATAATTGCACCGACCAAGATAACGCCGTGGATAGCATTGGCACCAGACATAAGCGGTGTGTGCAATGTTGAAGAGACTTTAGAGACGACTTCAAAGCCCACGAAGACGGCTAAAACAAAGATTGAAATAACTGCTATCGGCTCCATTTACTTACCCCCCGCATCTCTACGGGATCCGCCATGAGTCACGGCCGCCCCATTGATAATCTCATCGTCGAAGTTGATGGCGAATGCCACCTTTACATCCTCTTTCGCGGCTACGGTAAAGAGTGTTAAAAGATTGACAACATTGCGCGAATATAAGAAGGATGCATGGAAGGGAAGCTGGCTTGGTACATCTTTCCCGCCCCAAATACGAACACCTCCCGATGTCGTAATAATTTCACCAGGCTTTGAGCCTTCAACGTTGCCACCAGTTTCAGCGGCTAAGTCAATGATGATTGTGCCCGGTGCCATTGAATCAATCATCGCTTGTGTCATCAGACGCGGAGCTTGGCGGCCAGGAACTGCTGCGGTTGTAATAACTACATGGGATTTTGCAATGTAAGGAGTAAGAAGTGCTTGTTGTTGTGCGGTGCGATCTTGGCTCATCTCGCGTGCATAACCACCGGCGCCCTCAAGTGCTTCAAGTTCGAGTTCGATAAAAGCTGCACCCATCGAACGAACTTCATCGGCAGATGCTGGACGAACGTCGTAGGCAGATACAACTGCACCTAATCGTCGCGCAGTTGCAATCGCTTGCAAACCTGCAACACCTGCACCAAGAACTAATACTTGTGCTGGAGTTACGGTACCTGCGGCAGTCATTAGCATGGGGAAGAAACGAGGAGAAAGTTCAGCGCCAACTAGAGCTGCGCGATAACCAGCACACAATGCCTGCGAAGTGAGAGCATCCATCGACTGTGCTCTGGAAATTCTTGGAACTAATTCAAGAGAGAATGCTGTGACACCACCAGCTGCAGCAGCTTCGATTGAATCAATGGCAGTCACTGGTGAGAGAAAACTTATTGTGACCGCGCCTTTCTTCACAGTAGTCATCTGGGCTGGCGTTAAAGGCTGTACAGAGAGAACGGCATCGGCCTTACTGAGAACTTCACCGTTGGCGATCGTTGCACCTGCGCTCACATAATCAGCGTCAGTTGCCTGAGAATATAATCCGGCACCAGATTCGATGAGAACGTCGAAACCTAACCGCGTTAATTTATTGATAATGTCTGGGACAAGGGCAACGCGCTTTTCACCCTCACGAATTTCTTTAGGTACGGCTATCAGCATGCGGGAAATACTAGTCGCTAGAGCCTTTCAGGTCACCTCGAACTAGGTGATAGAGCAGAGATTGAATCGTTGTGCGGCGGTGAAATGCCTCGCGCCAGATAATGGATTTGGTTCCATCAATTACAGAGGCTTCGACCTCTTCGCCACGGTGCGCAGGTAAACAGTGCATGAACACGGAATCCTTTTGAGCTAACGACATTAAGTTTTCAGTAACTGCAAATGGAGAGAGAGCCAAAACCTTTTCTTCTCGCTGATGTTCAGAGTCACCCATTGACATCCATACATCGGTATATAAAACACTGGCATCTTTTGCTGCAGCCTCTGGATCATGCAGTACTTCAACTTTTCCGCCGCTTTGCGCTGCAATCTTTTTGGCCATTTCAACAACGTATGGATCTGGTGCCCAGGCCCCACTTGGCGTTGCAGTGACAACGTGGGCACCCATAATTGCGCCCATTATCAACCAGGCATGCGACATATTGTTACCATCACCTAAGTAAACAAATTTACGCCCAGAGATATCTTTTCCAAACTGTTCGCGAATTGTTATCCAATCGGCGAGTAACTGTGTTGGATGATCATCATCGGTGAGTGCGTTAATAACTGGAATCGATGCGTTAGCACCGAGTTCGTTAACATCTGATTGTGCAAAGGTGCGGATGATGAGCGCGCTGCAATATCCACTCATTATCCGAGCTGTATCGGCGATGCTCTCTCCTCGACCTAGTTGAAGCTCGTCGCCACGGATGAAGATTGGGGTTCCACCTAAATGCGCAACGGCCGTTTCAGATGACAAACGGGTTCGCGTAGATGGCTTGGTCATATAAATCGCAACACTCTTATTAGCTAAAGCAGTGTTGGATCGAAGAGGATTGGCAGCGAAATCAGCGGCAGTGTCGAGTAAAAGCTCGACATCATCTCGGCTCAGATCTTGGGTACGCAGTAAGTCCTTCATTTGCGAATTCTACCCGTAGTTTCGAAGGCGCCGAAGGTATTCTTATCTACCTCATGGGAATCTTCCGAAAGAGCGCGATAGAGACGGATAGCGATCTCTTAACTAGACCTGTCCTCGAAGAAGATGATGGCGGGCACGACCGATTCTCACACTATGTAGAGAAGGACAAGGTTGTCGAATCTGCAGTTACTGGTAAATCAGTCCGAGCGCTCTGTGGGAAAAAATGGATCCCCTCACGCGACCCAGAGAAATATCCCATCTGCCCAACATGTAAAGAGATTCACGCAGGCCTGAAAAAAGGGCCTGAAGATAAATAGCGATGTCGCATAAGTTTCGCATCCTCACTCTCACTCTTTTGAGCACTGCTCTCACTTTTTCGCTCTCAGCTTATGGAGTCGACAATCAGCCCCGGAGAATTGTTACTGGTTGGATTCCATACTATTCGGTCAAAACAGTAATTCCATTTATTAAAAAGCTTCCAACGAGTGTTGTAGCAACACCAGGTGCGCCAGTGACATGCGAACCCAATGAGTATTCACCCGAAGATAATGCAGCACTGAACGCCTCGTATCTCTATACGAATAAGGATTTAATGAGAGAAGTGATGCCTTTTTGGTTCACACTTAAATCTCCAACTTTGATTCGCGATGATTACACAACGGGTAATCCCTCTTGGCCTATGGCAGACACGCTCTGTTTAATGCGAAAGACTGGATTGAAAATCATTCCTACGATGACCGATGGTACCGATGAGTTGGTTCTAGCTGGATATCTTGCAAAGGCAGAAACGCGAACGACTATCGTTAAATCAATCGTAGATTTGGTCAATAAAAATGGCTTTGATGGAATTGATTTAGATTTTGAGGGTTTTGCCTTTGTGGATGCCAACACAACATGGGCAAAGACGGCCCCCAACTGGGTTCTATTTATCAAAGAGCTCAGTGGTCAATTACATGCATCCCAAAAAATCTTGTCTGTTTCATCACCATATGCATTTAACCCAAGTGAAAAACAAAAGGGATACACGGTTTACGCATGGGCCGAAATTGCATCTAGCATCGATCGTTTGCGCATCATGACGTATGACTACTCGGTTGCAAAGCCCGGTCCCATTGGCCCAATAGATTGGACTGAGAAAACTCTGCAGTATGCAATCAGTATTATGCCCGCATCAAAGGTTTTTATTGGCCTACCGGGTTATGGTCGCGATTGGATTACTGCAGTTGTCGGCACATGTCCCCTCAGTGCGCCACCTGGTTTAAAGGTTGGTGCTAAAGCAGCGGTTTTTAAAATGAACTATGCAAATGCCAAAGCGGCGATTGATCTGGCTACTCCAGTATTTGATGTAAAAAATAGTGAGGCTACATACTCATATGTGCAAAGCTTCAATGGAGTAAGCGCTAAAGGCGCTGCCACTACCTGCACAGTCTCACGCACCGTGTGGTATCAAAATGATCGCAGCTATTCCGAGCGAATGAACTTGGTTGCTAAATACCGCTTGGGTGGTGCTGCGCTATGGACATTGGGTATGGAAGATCAGAGTGCAACTACTGCGATGCGAAATGTCGCACTTGCAATCGCACCAGATGTTCTCATCAATTCTCTAACGATTGAAAATACGGATACTCGTCAGGTTAACTTTGGCGATATCTTCACACTGAAGGGTGGCTTTACTCTTAAGGATAAATCACCTGTGGGCGGCCTAGTAGTCAACGTCGAAATGAAACGTGCCAGTGAGGGTACATGGACAGAGATTGCAGAGTCGACAACAGCCCTCGATGGAACCATCTCAATACCCGTAACAATCGCTGGTACCGCTGCATTTCGTCTAACAACGGTAGGTACATGGGAGCGCGCAGAGTCAACGAGTAGCGAAGAGATTGTGACTGTGCGCCCAAAAGTCATTCTTGAGCATCTCAGTACACAAAAACATGGAGTGCCGATGCAGATTAATGGAACGCTGCTACCTCGCACTGCGGGTGCAACTGCAACACTCCAGAGATTAATCGCTGGAAAGTGGCAAAATATCGGTGTGAGTGCAGCAACGGACTCTAAAGGCGAGTTTGTCCTTACAACTTCTGAGGCAAAGAGAGGAGTCGTAACGATGCGGGTGCAGATCACAAGCGGCTCGCAACTTATCTCTTCATCAGAGTTTTCAATAGTGGTGCGCTGATGATGGTAAAACTAGATGAAACAACTGAAGAAAAAATAGATGAGGCGATTAAAGAGATATTTAGTAGTGATAAACCCTGGGTAACAATCGTCTGGGATGACCCAGTAAATCTAATGAGCTATGTGACCTATGTATTAATGAAGCTCTTTAGTTTCACTAAAGAGAGAGCACACGAGCTCATGATGCAGGTTCATACTCAGGGCAAAGCTGTTGTCTCAACTGGCAGTCGTGAAGAGATGGAGCACGACGTTGCCCGACTTCATGAATATGGACTCTGGGCCACACTTGTGCGGGGAGACCAAGCCCTATGAGTGGAGAAGTTGATGAACAACAATTGGGCTTTACTCGCCATGGAAACAATTACTATGTCGCAAATTTCTCTCAATCTGAGAGTGAAGTCTTAGTAAATCTAGTTGAACAAATAATCGAACTTCTGGGAGAGCGCACTGATAATCACAGCAACGATCCCCTTGCTGCTATGGTCGGAATCACCAGCCACGATTCACCGCCCGATGATGAGGTACTACTTCGCTTATTACCAAATGCCTACGCCGATCAAGTCGATGCATCTGAATTTCGCAGATATACCGAGCTAACTCTGCGCGCAAAAAAATCGGCACATGCAATGTCAATGCGTATCGATTTAAAGAGTTCACCCGATGGCTTCATCGAAGTCGACCGTGAAGGTGCAAATGCTTGGCTAGGCGCGATGAATGACATTCGCTTAGCGCTAGGTGTGAGATTAAAAGTTCAAGAGAATTCACATGAGGATCTGGAAATTCTGGCACCCGATGATCCAATGCGTGGCGTCTATGCAGTTTATGGCTGGCTCGGGTGGTTGCAGGAGAGTCTGATTCAAGCGCTCATGGACGATTCTCTCTAAGCCAGTAAGTCGCAGGGTAGGATTGCCGATATGAGCAGCGCAGCAATTGGAATCTTTGATTCTGGAGTAGGCGGACTCACTGTTGCTCGATCGATATTAGATCAACTTCCCAATGAATCTACTATTTATATAGGTGATACTGCACGAGGACCATATGGCCCGCGTCCATTGGCTGAGGTGCGAGAGTTTGCATTAGAGAGCTTAGATTTTCTTGTTGAACAAGGTGTAAAGGCGATAGTTATCGCATGCAACACGGCAAGTGCTGCGATGTTGCGTGATGCACGTGAGCGTTACTCAATTCCTGTGATCGAAGTTATCCAACCTGCGGCCCGTCGCGCGGTTGCAGCTACCCGCAGTGGGCACATTGGGGTGATAGGCACTCGAGCAACAATCGACTCTGCCGCCTACTTAGATGCATTTGCTGCTGCACCTCAGCTAGAAATAACATCTATTGCCTGCCCACTCTTTGTGGAGTTTGTTGAGCGCGGAGAAACATCAGGGGCTGAGATTTCAGAGATTGCCCGAGGTTATTTAGCACCCTTTATAGATGCAAAAATCGATACTTTAGTTTTAGGGTGCACGCACTATCCGCTTTTAACTGGCGTAATTTCATATGTCATGGGTGAAGCTGTCACGCTAGTGTCGAGCGCCGAAGAGACAGCTAAGGATTTGTATCGCACTTTAGTAGAGAAAAATCTGCTGCGTCCTCAACAGAGCGATCCACCCAAACACACATTCTTAGCAACTGGCGATGCCAGGGCCTTTGAGAGCCTGGCTCGACGCTTTCTAGGTCCCGAAGTAACTCGAGTAGAGCACCAAGATCTCTAAAACCACCACACGTCGGCACACTAAATCTGAGCAATAGGAGCGGTACATGGCACGCAATGATGGACGAGAAGTTAATACTCTTCGCGAAATTAAATTCACGCGTGGTTGGTTAGATCACGCGGAGGGTTCAGTTCTTGTTGAATTCGGTAAGACACGCGTCTTATGTGTTGCATCTTTTTCACCTGGGGTTCCACGTTGGTTAAAGGACACTGGTACTGGTTGGGTTACATCTGAATATGCGATGTTGCCGCGTGCGACCCATACTCGCTCTGACCGTGAAAGCGTTAAAGGCAAGTTAGGTGGGCGTACTCAGGAGATATCACGTCTAGTTGGCCGCTCTTTGCGTGCAATTGTTAATACAAAAGAGCTTGGTGAAAATACTATTGTCATTGACTGTGACGTTCTGCAGGCCGATGGTGGCACTCGCACTGCAGCAATTACTGGTGCATATGTCGCCCTTGCCGATGCAATTGCTTGGGCCAAAAGCCAAGGTCATATAAAGCCATCTGCTAATCCGCTCAGTGATTCTGTCGCAGCGGTAAGTGTCGGAATTATTGATGGTGTACCAATGCTAGATCTTTGTTACGAAGAAGATGTTCGTGCCGGTACAGACATGAATGTTGTTGTTGCAGGAGATGGACGATTTATTGAGGTTCAAGGAACTGCAGAGGGTGAGCCCTTTGATCGCGAACTTTTGAATCAGCTACTCGATCTTGCAGTCGCAGGATGCAAAGAGCTCAGCGAACTTCAAAGATCCGTTCTCGCCAATTAATTAGCGATGTCAAAGAAACTTGTCATTGCAACACGTAACGCTGGAAAAATTCTTGAGTTTCGTAGAATTCTGGATCGCATTTCAGCTGGAGCAGTTGAATTAGTAAGCATTGATCAGTTTCCAGATTTAGTCGATGTGGAAGAGACAGGTACAACCTTTGAGGAGAATGCACTCCTGAAGGCGAGATATACGGCGAAAATGACGGGCCTGCCATCGATATCTGATGACTCAGGTCTTTGTATCGATGCACTCGGCGGAGCCCCTGGAATATTTTCAGCTAGATGGGCTGGTACACACGGTGACGATGAAGCCAATGTAGAGAAAGTTTTAGATGAATTAAGTGCTGTGCCAGATGAGATGCGCGGTGCATATTTTATTTGTGTTGCCGCCCTTGTCATGCCCGATGGGCACGAAGAGGTGGCAGAGGGGCGCTTTGAGGGAAGAATCCTGCATCGCGCCATCGGGGATCAAGGCTTTGGTTATGACCCGATATTTGCTCCCTCCGGTATGTCGATTTCTTCGGCACAGATGAGCCCTGACGAGAAGGATGCATGCAGCCATCGCGGAAAATCACTGCGGGCAATAGCACCTCATGTCATAGAAATGCTCGGGAGGCTGGGGTAGCCTTGCCTTATCGACGTACGTTAATTGCGTGCGCACCGCTATCCAAGGAGTTATCGTGGCCGTAAAGAAGAAGAGTGCAGCTAAGAAGGTCGCAAAGAAGGCAGCTGCAAAGCGCGCAGTTAAGAAAACTGTCAAGAGAGCCGTAGCCAAAAAGCGTGTTGCAAAGAAGGCCGTTGCCAAAAAGCGTGTAGTTAAGAGAGCCGTAGCCAAAAAGCGTGTAGTTAAGAGAGCCGTAGCCAAAAAGCGTGTTGCAAAGAAGGCCGTTGCCAAAAAGCGTGTAGTTAAGAAAGCTGCGAAGAAGCGTGTTGCAAAGAAGGCCGTTGCCAAAAAGCGCGTTGCAAAGAAGGCACCTGCAAAGCGCGTTGCCAAAAAGCGCGTTGCAAAGAAGGCCGCTGTTCGAGTTGTCGCCCCACGCGTTGCAGTCTCGACAACTCCAGCTGCACCAAAACCATTTGCCCTAGCGCCAAAGCCAGTTGCCGCTCCCAAGCAGGGCACATCTGGCCGTGTAATTTTCTTAGTTATCGCAGGAATCGTGATTCTTGCCGCAATCGTGATGTCTCAATCTGGTGGCGAAAGCGATGATGGCGCAGCACCTACTCCATCAATGTCACAGTCGGCAGAGCCAACTGGGTCGGCAACTACCGAACCAACTGAAACTGCAGCCCCGGTGGCAGCCGTTGAAGCACCATCGAAGTTCGTTGCACTTAAAAGTGCAGATGGATTAAAGCTGCGTTGGATTGCACCAATGGCAACTGATGGATTAACTGGATACAACGTAGAAGTTCGAGCCAATGGCGCAGGAGATTGGACAACAATTGCTACCGTGCCAGCTGATCAACTAACTCAGAATGTGACAAAGAGTGGAGATGCAGGGTGGACACAGTTCCGTGTCACATCGGTTTACTCTGATGGACAGAGTGCATCTGCAACTGTCTTTGGAATTCCAGGAGAGTTCAAGTAAATAATTAATTGAATAAACCCTCACGCACTGCGTGGGGGTTTATTTTTTTTACTCCATTAAATTTAAAGTCGCGCAGAAATTGCATCGACATAGGCCCGTACACCGGCAGGAACAAGGTGAATTCCATCGAGTGCAAAGTATTCGGGATGGCCAGTTGAAATCGCATTCCAGTCGATCAGAACTGCACCAAAGCGCTGCGCATACTGTGCAATTAGCACATTATTCTCATCGCGCCAGCCCCGCGGGACTGCCGTATTGACCACGATAATCTTTGGTTGATTCTTTACCTCTTCAAAAACGGCGGCAACTTGTGCTTCGGTTAACTT
>WLHF01000023.1 GCA_009702835.1 Actinomycetota bacterium | reverse complement strand
GCCAGTTTCGCGCTCGCCGCACACAACGTTAAAGACACCGGCAGGTAAAAACTCCGACATCACGTTAGCCATCCACACAGTTGATGCAGGTGTTGTATCACTTGGCTTTAAGACAACGGTGTTACCAGCTGCTATTGCTGGTGCCCATTTCCATACGGCCATCATCATTGGATAGTTCCAGGGAGTTACTTGACCAATAACACCAATGGGTTCGCGGCGAATCATCGATGTCATGCCGGGCATGTATTCACCGGCCGATTTTCCTTCAAGGTTTCTAGCAGCTCCGGCAAAGAAACGGATCTGATCGACCATCGGTGGAACCTCTTCAGAGGTAGTTAATGAGATTGGTTTTCCAGTATTACGAGATTCAATCTCAATAATCTCACTTTGGCGATCCTCAATTGCATCGGCGATTTTTAATAATGCTCGTTGGCGTTGCGATGGAGTTGAGTCGCGCCAACCAACAAAGGCATCACTTGCGGCAGAAAATGCTGCATCGACATCGGCTGCATTTGATTTCGGCGCCGTTGCATACGCCGCCCCTGTCGATGGATTAATAAGTGAGCTTGTTTCACCGCTCGTACTGTCTACGGCCTTGCCATTAATGAAGTTCTTTAACTTTTCCATGGTGGTGAGCCTACCAAGTGAGTGAAAAGCTAACTAGTCGCTTTTAGTTTTTTCCGCCGCCGCTAACTGGCCACATGCACCATCGATTTCACGTCCGCGGGTATCTCGAACCGTTACCGGGACTCCGTAACTCTCCAATATACGCACGAACTCGGCCTCATCTTCGCGGCGCGATGCCGTCCATTTTGAACCTGGGGTGGGGTTAAGAGGAATGAGATTGACATGGGTGTTACGGTTTTTGAGCAGACGACCCAATAAATCCGAGCGCCAGGATTGATCATTAATGTCACGGATGAGGGCGTACTCAATGGAGTAGCGCCGGCCCGTGCGTTTTTCATAAGCATCAGCGGCAGCTAAAACCTCTTTAATATTCCAGCGCGAATTAATTGGAACCAATGTGTCGCGCAGTTCGTCATCAGGGGTATGAAGTGAGACGGCCAATGTAACTGCAATTCCCTCTTCAGTTAGTTTCTCGATTCCATTAACCAGGCCAACAGTGGAAACCGTTACCGAGCGAGCACTAATACCTAAACCATCTGGATTAGGGTCGGTGATGTTTCGTACCGAGCGCATAACGGCGTTGTAGTTCGCTAAAGGCTCGCCCATTCCCATAAAAACAATATTTGAAAGTCTAGTTGGACCACCCGGAAGCTCGCCATTAGCACATGCGCGCGCGGCGGCAACGATCTGTTCGGTGATTTCACCGGCACTTAAATTGCGTGTGAGGCCTGCTTGGCCCGTTGCACAAAACGGGCAGTTCATTCCACATCCTGCTTGTGACGAGATGCAGACCGTAACGCGATCGGTGTAGCGCATTAAAACGCTCTCTACTAAGACACCATCATGTAACTTCCATAAATCCTTGCGCGTTGTGCCGGCATCACAACTCACCGATTTCACCAGATGAATAAGTCGTGGAGTTAATTGATCGGCGATGCTCTGGCGCATCTCAGCTGGAATATCGCTCCAGCTCTGTGGGTCATCTGATAAATGCGAAAAATAATGTGTTGCAACTTGTGTTGCTCTAAATGCTGGAAGTCCTAGCGCCTTTGCTACTTCACGGCGCTCTTCGGGTGAGTAATCAGCTAAATGCTTAGGGGGTTTCTTGCGCTGCACCGGTTCGTCAAAGACTAATTTTATTTCAGGAACTGTCATAGCCAGGCCTTGACTAACTCAAGGGCTAGCCACAAGGCAGGCGCTGAGATTAAGACAGAGTCCAAACGATCGAGCATTCCACCATGACCAGGCAGTAAGGAGCCCATATCTTTGAGGGCTAAATCCCGCTTCATGGCACTTTCGATTAAGTCACCGCACGTTGCAGTAAAGACAATCATTAATCCAACCACTGCACCGATCCACCACTGCAACTCCAAAATGTATGTGAATGACAGGATGCCACCAACGGTTGTGAAAACAAGTGAGCCAATTAAACCCTCCCAGCTCTTTTTAGGTGAGATCTTTGGTACGAGTGGATGCTTACCGATTAAAACGCCGACTATGTATCCGAATGTGTCGTTGCAACCGACTAGGACAACAAAGGTCATTACACGCTCTAAACCGGTACTCGTGCGACCCAGCAGAATTAAAAACCCAGCGAGAAAAGGAAGATAGAGAAGAGAAAACGTTGTGGCCGTTGCACTTGCAACAAAGCCCTCGGGACCTCGAGTTAAGAGTTGAATAAGCAGAACGGGAATCGCAATCGCCGTTGCTACAGCCAAACCCGCTACCCCACCGTTCCAGGTGGCATAGGTCAGAGCAAGGGCTGCGATTATTAAACCGGCAGAAGAGATGTAGATTCCCCTGACATTAAAGGCACGCACGATTTCGCGGATGCCAAGCAGAACTGCCGTGGCAACTACCACAGCAAAGATTTCACGGTGATAGGCAAGTGCAAACCAGATCAGCGCTACTAAAGATAATGAGACTGCAATTGAAGGGAAGAGCTTTCGCCCAGCGCGTTTATTGATCGCCTCGTTTATCGAGTGAATATCTGACATAGAGTTAAAACCCCTTAGATTTCTAGGAGTTCAGTCTCCTTGTGCTTAAACATCTCATCGACTTTGGCAACGTGATCGGATGTAATTTTCTCTAACTCTTTTTCACCGCGGGCTACATCATCTTTGCCGACATGACCATCTTTCTCCATTTTTTCAATCGCCTCTTTAGCTGCCCGGCGGATATTGCGCATAGAAATTTTTGAATCTTCTGCCTTTCCTTTAACGACCTTGATGTACTCCTTGCGTCGCTCCTCTGTTAATTGCGGAAAATTAATGCGAATAACTGCGCCATCACTTGATGGATTGACTCCAAGATCGCTATCGCGAATCGCCTTTTCAATGTTGAGCATCGCACTTTTATCGAAGGGAGCGATAGTCGCCATGCGTGCATCTGGAACTTGAATCGAGGCAAGCTGTGAAAGAGCGGTGTAAGTGCCGTAGTAATCGACCATAATCTTATTAAATAGCGATGGATGTGCACGACCTGTTCGGATGGATGCAAAATCATCCTTGGCAACTTCTACCGCTTTGCTCATCTTGGTATCGGCATCTTTGAGAATGCTTGCTACATCTGACATCTTTGCTCCTTTTTTACCGGGCCTCAGCCGCTTAAGCGACTAAGGTTCCAATCACTTCACCGCGCACTGCACGGCCAATATTTCCATTTTTCATTAAATCAAAGATAATTATTGGCAGTTTGTTTTCACGGCACAAGGCAAAGGCTGCAGCATCTGCCACCGCTAAGGATTTAGATAAGACCTCATCATAGGAAATTCGCTCGTACTTAGTGGCCTTTGGATCCTTCTTAGGGTCAGCGCTATAGACACCATCAACACCACTCTTTGCAAGAAGCAGTGCCTCGGCGCCAATTTCTAGTGCGCGCTGAGCTGAAACCGTATCTGTTGTGAAGTAAGGCATTCCAGCACCTGCTCCAAAGATTACAACGCGACCCTTTTCTAAGTGGCGAATCGCACGCAGTGGAACATAAGGTTCAGCAACCTGGCCCATAGTGATTGCAGTCTGAACTCGGGTTTGAACTCCTTCTTTTTCAAGAAAATCCTGCAGCGCTAAACAGTTCATTACTGTTCCGAGCATTCCCATGTAATCGGCGCGAGAGCGATCCATTCCACGCTGTTGGAGTTCGGCGCCACGGAAGTAGTTGCCGCCACCGACAACGATCGCTACCTGCACACCTGTGCGTGCAACATCGGCGATTTGTTTTGCAATATCCTGTACAACATCGGGATCAACGCCGATGCCCTTGGCTCCACCAAAGACTTCGCCAGAAAGTTTAAGGAGCACTCGCCGATACGTTCCTCGTGTACCGGGCATGAGTGCTCCTTTTAAACTAGTAGTTCGCTGGCTAAATCTTAGGCGTTTGTTCCTAGAAGCCTACTGACCCACGCGGAAGCGATGGAATGCCTTAACGGCCGTTCCTGCCTCATCGAGAATCTGCTTAACGGTCTTCTTGGCATCTTTAGCAAATGACTGCTCGATAAGAGAGACTTCCTTCACGAAGCCAGTGACGCGACCCTCAACGATTTTCGAGAGTGAGGCTTCAGGCTTACCCTCTTCAATCGCGGTTTCGTGGGCGATGCGTCGCTCATTTTCAATTAAATCTGCAGGCACATCTTCGCGATTAACAAACTGTGGTGCAAAGGCAGCAATGTGTTGAGCGATATCTTTTCCAACATCGCCTACATCTTTAACTAACTGAACAAGTACGCCGACCTGCGGTGGCAAATCTGGACTTGTACGGTGTAGATAAATTCCAACTGGTGAATCTTTAAGAACTGCGATGCGACGAACTTCAATCTTCTCACCTAGCATCGCATTAGCTTCATCAACAACTGATTGAACAGTGTTGCCATTAGCCATAGTTGTTGTAAGGAATGCTTCGACTGAATCAGACTGTGCCTTTTGCAAGTGAGCAAGTAGCTCAGCGGCAAGGGCAACAAATCGATCACCCTTTGCAACGAAATCTGTTTCACAGTTGAGTTCGAGCATCACACCGAGATTGCCCTCGACCTTTGCAACGACTGCCCCGTTTGAAGTCAGACGACCCTCGCGCTTAGTGACTCCCTTGAGTCCTTTAACACGGATCAGGTCGATCGCTTTATCGTAATCGCCCTCTGCCTCATCGAGTGCCTTCTTGCAATCAAGCATTCCCGCAGCAGTTGCTTCGCGAAGTTTTTTTACATCGGCAGCTGTATATGCAGCCATAGTAATTACTCTCCTTCTACTGGCGCTTGTGCTTGAACAACAGGTTCGGAGACTGATGCAATCTCTTTCTCCCAGTCGGCCATTGGCTCACCGGCGGCAACCTCTGCTGGAGCATCACTCTTTGTCTCTTCCTTAACAACTGCAGAACGCGCGGCAAGGCCGGCAACGATCGCATCAGTGATAACGCGTGTTAACAGACCGATTGAACGGATTGCATCATCGTTGCCTGGAATCTTGTAATCAACTTCATCTGGATCACAGTTTGTATCCAAGATTGCAATAACTGGGATTCCAAGCTTCTTTGCTTCAGCAACAGCTAAGTGCTCTTTCTTGGTATCTACTACCCAAATCGCTGAAGGCAACTTAGTCATGTGACGGATTCCATCAAGGTTCTTAAATAGTTTTTCTCGTTCGCGGCGCAACATCAAGAGCTCCTTCTTAGTAAGAAGAAGATCGTTAGTGTTCTCAAGTGCCTCTAGCTCTTTAAGGCGCTGAATACGCTTGTAGACAGTTGGGAAGTTAGTAAGCATTCCACCTAACCAGCGCTCGGTGACGGTTGGCATACCAACTCGTGCTGCCTGTTGCATGATCGGCTCATGTGCCTGCTTCTTTGTTCCAACAAAGAGGATATGACCGCCCTTAGCGACCGTGTCCTTTACAAACTCATAGGCACTATCAATGAGTGCAAGTGATTGCTGGATATCGATAATGTAAATACCGTTGCGCTCGGTGAAAATAAAGCGCTTCATCTTTGGATTCCATCGACGAGTCTGGTGTCCGAAGTGGACTCCGCTGTCGAGTAGCTCTCGCATTGTTACAACTGCCATGGCAGGTTTACTCCTTCATAGATTTAATGCGCATGCGCAAAAAACCCGCTCGGTTGTGGCCTAACTTTTGTTGGGCCCGTCGCACTGAGTTTCATCGACCGAATAAACGGACCGAGATGATTCACCTGGATTTAAGGCCAAGGCAGTGCTGAGATGTCACCGGCAAATCCCCAAAAATTGAGAGCTTGCGGTGCAGGCGAAATCCTACCCGAGCGCAGGGCCTGTCTCTACCGCCCGATTAAGCGCAAAAGCCCCCACGAAGTGAGGCGAAGAACGGCCTCAAGGGCTATTGCAAAGGAGATTTTGCTAACCCCATGTGCGCGCTCGATAAAGGTAATAGGTATCTCCCCAATTGATCCCCCTCGTGCGATCACTCTGCGGGTCATCTCGATCTGAAAGCAGTAGCCCTCAGATTTAATAGTTGAAATATCCATTCTCTTTAATAGTTCGGCGTTGTAGATTCGAAGGCCCGATGTTGTGTCTTTGATGCCAAGAGATAAAACTGCGTTGGCATAAGCGTTTGCACCCTTAGATAGATACTCACGAAACCTGCTCCAGTTTTGAATTGCACCATCGGCGACCCAGCGAGACCCAATTAATAATTCACTTGTACCGATCCACTCCATCATTTTTACTAGATCACTTACTTGGTGGGAGCCATCGGCATCCATCTCAATTACGTTGGAATATCCACGCTCAAGTGCAACTGCAAAGCCAGTGCGATAAGCGCCACCTAAGCCCATTTTGCCGCTGCGAGAGATTACCTCAACGCCACGGGCACGACATATCTCGGCCGTTCCATCGGGTGATGCATCATCGATGACTAAAACATCTACAGGCAAAAGCTTTAATGCATCGAGCAGAACACCAATACTCTCGACTTCGTTATATGTTGGAATAACTACTATGGATGTATTCATGCGCGTGGGTGTGCCTGTTTAAATACTTTTTGCAAACGTTGCGTTGAAACGTGGGTATAAATCTGGGTTGTTGCAAGGGATGCATGTCCCAATATCTCTTGCACAGTGCGCAAGTCAGCCCCACCCTCTAATAGATGTGTGGCCGCCGAATGTCGCAGTGCATGTGGACCCATACGCTCGATACCCTCGATTGCAGAGAGCGCCTCATAGACCACGGTGCGCACAGTGCGTTGATCGATTCGTTTTCCACGTGCGCCAAGAAAGACTGCCAGCTCTGATTGAGCGGTAACTAGCGCTTCACGTCCACTCTTTAACCATACCTGCACCGCATTAATGGCCGGCTTGCCCACCGGGATTACCCGCTCTTTATTACCCTTTCCTAAGACTCGAATCGTGTTTCGGTTGTAATCAATATCGCCAATATTTAAGCCACATAGTTCACCAACTCGGGCACCTGTTGCATATAAAAGTTCGAGTATTGCAACATCGCGCAGAGATATTGGGCTCCCTTCTTCTGCTGCCCTTGTCGCCATTGAATCCATGGCCAGCCCCGCCTTTTGCACATCTAGAACATCAGGAAGTGTGCGATGGCTCTTAGGAGTTGCAAGGGTTGCACCTACATCTTTAGAGATGTAATCATTTTTTAACGCCCATTTAGTAAACAAGCGAACTGAAACTGCTCTCCTAGAAAGTGTTGTGCGTGCTCCCCCTTTAATACCCTGATTAGCAAGCCAAGAGCGCAGGTGTGCAAGTTCGAGTGCGGAGATATCGGTGAGACCAAGTTTTTCGAGGTGCTCCACCAATGAGGTTAGGTCTCCCATGTATGCACGAATTGTGTGCACCGACAGGTTTCGCTCAACCTCTAAGTGGTGTTGAAAAGTAGTCAACAGCTTTTCAAATTGATCGCTCACAGGTGAAACTTTACTCGGGTTTGCGTCCTTGACGAAGAAGGCCGAAGGTTAAGGCATCTTCTAAGGCCATGGCGGATGCGGCGATAACGTTTTCGTGAACGCCAACGGTGTTCCACTCCCCCTTGCCATCACTTGTTTCAACTAATACGCGAGTAATAGCTCCAGTACCTAAACGCCCCTCAAGGATGCGTACTTTGTAATCAGTGAGCTCTAGAACTTCAAGCTCTGGGTACATCTGCTTCAAACCTGTGCGAAGTGCGTTATCAAATGCGTTGACTGGTCCATTGCCAGTGCCGCTGCACACTATTCTCTTTTTCATTGCAACTACAGTTACTTCAGCCTTAGTGACAATACTTTGATCTTCAGCGCGCTCTACCGTTGTTAGCCAGTGCTCGATAGTAAAGAAGGACGGACGCTTTCCATTGATCTCTTCGTGAACTAGAAGTTCGAAAGAGGCATCGGCTGCTTCGAAGGTAAAGCCTCGAGCCTCCATATCTTTGACTCGCTCAACGATGCGACCGATCAGCACTTTATCGCCACCTAAATCAACGCCGAGCTCTTGTGATTTTAATTCAATGGATGCACGTCCAGCCATATCGCTGACTAACATGCGCATATCGTTTCCAACACTTGAGGGATCTTCATGTTGATAGAGAGAGGGATCTACCTTTATAGCGCTGGCATGTAGGCCTGCCTTGTGTGCAAATGCTGAAACGCCAACATATGGCTGGCGTGCACTTGATGAGACATTTGTTACTTCAGCGATCGCATGTGAGATACGAAAAGCCTCTTGCAGTGCGTTCTTTGGTAGTACAAGTTGATTCCTCTTCAACTCTAAGTTAGCGATAATAGTAACTAGATCGGCATTTCCTGTGCGCTCACCATAACCGTTGAGTGTGCCCTGTACATGTGTTACACCTGCTGCAACGGCTGCCATTGAATTTGCAACGGCGCAACCAGTGTCGTTGTGACAATGAATACCTAAGCGGGCAGAGCTAGCAGTTAAGACATCATGAACAACTTGGGAAAGCTCATCGGGCAGCATTCCACCGTTGGTATCACAGAGTGCAATAACATCGGCGCCGGCCTCGGCGGCAACGCGTACAACTTCTAAAGCATAGGCACGGTTATTGCGATAGCCATCAAAGAAATGTTCGGCATCTAGAAATACACGCTGGCCCTCTGCGATTAAATGCGTGACTGAATCGCGAATCATCTCTAAGTTTTCATCGAGGGATGTTTTAAGTGCTAAATCAACGTGGCGGTCAAAGGCCTTTGCAACAAGGGTTACTGCCGGGGCACCGCTATCGCGCAGCGCACCAAGGAGAGTGTCATCGGCGGCCTTAACGTTAGGGCGACGCGTTGCACCGAAAGCGACGAACGTTGCATTCTTTAATACCAGCTCTTTTTTAGCACGGGCAAAGAACTCAGTGTCCTTAGGGTTAGCACCTGGCCAACCGCCCTCAATAAAACCAACACCTAAATCATCTAAGTGGCGGGCGATGGCTAACTTGTCATGAACCGAGAGATTAAGACCCTCTTGTTGTGCGCCATCGCGCAGCGTTGTGTCGTAGATATGAAAGGCATCTGAGATTGTCATTAGCAGACCTTAACGACCCAATTATGTGTATCGACAATTGTGCCGTGTTGAATGCCAAGTAAGTGATTACGGATCTGCATCGTAATTGCGCCCGGTTCTCCATCACCAGTTTTCCAAGTTCCCATAACACTCTTTGCTTGACCCACAGGTGAGACAACGGCGGCTGTTCCGCAGGCAAAAATCTCAGTTATCTCCCCTGACGTAACACCATCACGCCAATCATCGATACTAAGCATTACCTCTTCGGTTTTATATCCGAGATCTCTTGCTACAGATAAAATCGAATCGCGAGTGATTCCTGGAAGTAGCGTTCCAGTCAGCTTGGGAGTGATAACAGTTGCATCGGCGCCTTTGCCCTTTACAAAGTAAAGGTTCATGCCGCCCATCTCTTCGACCCATTTACGCTCTTTAGCATCGATCCACACAACTTGATCGCATCCCTCTTTTGCTGCAGCTTTTTGTGCAACAAGAGATGCTGCGTAGTTTCCACCGCACTTTGCCTCACCCGTGCCACCGATAGCTGCGCGCACATACTCCGTTGAAATCCAGACCGAGACCGCTTTATTTGGATCAAAATAGGCACCAGCTGGTGTTGCAATCAACATATACGTTGCCTTATTTGATGGTCTGACTCCTAAACCGACTTCAGTTGCAAACATAAATGGTCGCAAATAAAGTGACTCTCCAACTTTACTCGGTACCCAGGCAGCATCGGTTTTAACTAAAGTTTCAATTGTCTCGATAAATAGCTGCTCCGACATCTCTGGCAAGGCTAAACGAGCCGCTGAATTAGCAAAGCGCTTTGCATTGGCCGTTGGACGAAAGAGCGCAATGTCGCCATTGGGTTGGCGGTATGCCTTTAAGCCTTCAAAGATCTCTTGACCGTAATGAAACACGGCAGTTGCTGGATCGAGTGAGATTGGGCCATACGCCTTCAACTCTGGTTCTGACCATCCATCGCTCTCACTCCAATCACACACAACCATATGATCGGTGTAGTACTTACCAAAGCCGCCTTCGGCAACTAAAGCATCACGAGTTGCGCCATCTTTGGCATTGGGGTTGAGTGAGATTTTCATGGTTTATAACGCTGCGACGAGCGCATCTCCTATTTCAGTCGTGCTTCGCTTCTTATCACCGCGCGTGGCTAAATCGGCTGCGACTACGCGCTCTACATCGCGAGCAGCATCGGCATAACCCAAGTGATCTAACATCATGGCAACTGACATAACTGTGGCCGTTGGATCGGCGATATTTTTGCCGGCGATATCTGGTGCCGATCCATGGACTGGTTCAAACATGGATGGGAATTTTCCAGTTGGATTGATATTGCCCGATGCAGCCAGTCCAATACCTCCACAGATTGCAGCTGCAATATCAGTCAAGATATCACCAAATAAGTTATCGGTAACTACAACATCAAATCGCTCAGGGTTGGTCACAAAAAACATCGATGCGGCATCCACATGTAAGTAATCAGTTGTAACACCTGGATACTCTTTAGCAACCTCATTAAATGTTCGAGTCCATAAGCTTCCTGAACGAGTTAATACATTGTTTTTATGAACAAGTGTTAATTTTTTACGATCGCGCTTTTGTGCACGCTCAAAGGCATCGCGGATAACCCGCTCAGCGCCTCGTCGAGTATTAATACTCTCTTCCGTTGCAATCTCATCAGGTGTGCCTTGGGCAAGGACGCCGCCAGCACCTGCGTATGGGCCCTCGGTTCCTTCGCGTACAACTATAAAATCAATCGGTGCCTTGGTCGCAAGTGGACCAGTTACACCTGGCATTAAACGTGCCGGGCGCAGATTGACATAATGATCAAAGGCAAAGCGCAGCTTCAATAAAAGCCCGCGCTCTAGAACTCCACTTGGAACCGTTGGATCTCCAACTGCACCAAGTAAAATCACATCGGCCTTTGCAATTTCAGCCATAGTTGCATCCGATAGAACCTCTCCAGTGCGATGCCATAACGCGGCACCTAACTCAAATGAGGTTTTCTTAAACTCTACGTTGTACTTCTTGGCAACGGCATCAAGAACTTTAAGGCCCTCGTTAACGACATCAGGACCGATTCCATCTCCTGGAATAAGGGCTAAGTTAATGGTTTTCATTAATCCACCAATACAACGGCGCGAACGGATTCGGCCGAAGTCTCTCTTTTAATAGTTGCCAATAAGTCATCGCTAACATCAGAGTCAACAGAGAGTGCCATGAGTGCCTTTCCTCCAGCGGCGCTGCGACCAACTTGCATCCCTGCAATATTTATTTTTGCCTGTCCTAAAGTATGGCCAACAGTGCCGATAACACCTGGTTGATCAAGGTATTGCAAGAAGAGGATATGCGCAGAGGGGGCAAGATCGAGTGAGAATGAATCGATACCAATGATCTTCTGTGTCTGCTTTATTCCCATAAGCGTGCCATCAACGGTCATTGACTTTCCGCTTCCAGTTGCTGCACGCAAAGAGATCATTGAGCGATACTCAGGGCTATCTGCAGTTGTTGTGACAGCAGATGTCATACCACGTTCGGTTGCAAGGCCCGGAGTGTTGACATACGTTACCTCTTCGGCCCCCACAGCGATTAATGCGCCTTTGAGCGCGCTAATTGCAAGAATTGAAGAGTCATGAACTGCGATCTCACCCTTAACTGCAATATCCATATGGACAGGAACTTCACCAAGAAGTTCCGTTGCAATCTGTGCCATCTTTTCAACGAGCGGTAGAGAAGGTCGAATCTCTTGGGCGATGACGCCACCTTTAACGTTAACTGCATCAGGTACCAGCTCACCAGCTAAAGCTTTCCGAACCGAAACTGCAACGGCGATTCCGGCACGCTCCTGCGCCTCATCCGTGGATGCTCCTAAGTGTGGAGTGGCAACAACATTATCTAAAGTAAAGAGGGGCGAATCGGTGCATGGTTCGCTTACATACACATCTAAACCAGCACCAGCAACGCGACCTTCAACGATCGCATCATATAGAGCCGACTCATCGAGTACTCCGCCACGAGCGGCGTTAACAATGCGCACTGCAGGCTTAACTTTTTTGAGCGCTTCTACACCAATTAAGTTTGCAGTCTCCTTAGTCTTTGGCAAGTGAATTGTGATGAAATCTGAGGTACGAAGTAGCTCATCGAGATCAACGAGCTTTACTCCAAGTTGTGCCGCGCGTGCAGGCTGTAAATATGGATCGTAGGCGATGACGTTCATACCAAAAGCCTGCATACGGTGGGCCACTAACTGACCAATGCGTCCAAAGCCAACGATTCCAAGAGTTTTTTCAAATAGTTCAGCGCCGGTATACTTAGAGCGTGCCCACTTACCGTTGCGTAATGCAGCGTGGGCTGGTGAGATAAAACGTGCCGATGCAAGAAGTAAAGAGATAGCAAGTTCGGCGGCGCTGACGATATTAGATGTCGGTGCATTAACAACCATGACACCGGCAGAAGTTGCTGCAGCAATATCAACGTTATCTAAACCAACACCTGCGCGTGCAATAACCTTTAATCCTTTAGCTGCCGCAATTGCTTCAGCATCCATCTTTGTTGCAGAGCGAATTAAAACTGCATCCACTCCTTGTGATAAGGCAGCTAAGAGTTCAGATCGATTTGCTCCATCACAGTGAATCACATCGAAATCTGGACCAAGAGCATCTACCGTCGCCGGACTCAACTCTTCAGCGATTAGCACAACAGGTTTAGCCACGCGCCACGCTGCCCTCTTTGTATCCATCGGTGTTAGATTGCTTCATCCATGAAAACATCTTGCGAAGTTCGCGGCCAACGGCCTCGATTGGGTGAACTTCACCCTTAGCGCGAAGTGTCTTGAACTCAACTCCACCAGCCTCTTGATCATCGATGAAGCGCTTCGCAAACACACCGCTTTGAATGTCGGCCAGCACTGCCTTCATGTTTTCCTTAACATGTGGATCGATCACACGTGGGCCAGATACATAGTCACCGAACTCGGCAGTATCTGATACTGACCAGCGCTGCTTTGCAATTCCACCTTCGTACATTAAATCTACGATTAATTTAAGTTCGTGTAGACACTCAAAGTATGCAACCTCTGGCTGATATCCAGCCTCAGTTAAAACTTCAAAGCCATACATCACTAGTTGGGATGCGCCGCCACATAAAACAGACTGCTCACCAAATAGATCGGTCTCTGTCTCTTCGGTAAATGTTGTCAAGATTCCACCAGCACGCAATCCACCGATCGCTTTGGCATATGAGAGTGTTAATGGCCATGCAGCGCCAGTTGAATCCTGCTCAACTGCAACAATGACTGGGACTCCGCGTCCTGCTGCATATTCGCGACGAACTAAATGTCCAGGACCCTTAGGTGCAACCATGCAGACATCAACGTTTGTACTTGGCTTGATATAACCAAAACGGATATTAAAGCCGTGACCGAAGAACAACGCATCGCCGTCTTTGAGGTTAGGCAGAATTGAATCAGTGTAGATATGGCGCTGAAGATGATCAGGTGCCAAGATCATGATGACCGTTGCCTCTTTAACTGCCTCGGCAACGCTAACAACACGCAGCCCTTCAGCCTCTGCCTTTGCCTTAGATGGCGAACCATCTTTTAAACCAACGCGAACATCAACACCGCTATCGCGCAAGTTAAGTGCGTGTGCATGTCCCTGTGAGCCGTAACCGATAATCGCGACTTTGCGAGCCTGGATAATGGATAGATCGGCATCCTCTTCGTGATACATCGTTGCTGCCACGGTATTTCTCCTTAGTTCTGGTAATCGGGTTGTGTGTCGTGAATAACTGGTTGTGCTGAATTCGGCAAAATCTCTTTGATAGAAATTACATTGATTAACTTGTCCAGCTGAGCAATTACTTGCTCAAGGGCATGGCCCTCCAGGCTAACCACTATGTCCATTTTAGAGGTCTCAGGGTTACTAGTCGGACCAACAGATAAGCGCTCAATGTTGTATGCACGGCGTGAAAATAGGCCAGCGACGCGGGCCAAAACGCCAGGTGAGTTTTCAACGATAACTTCGAGGGTGTGTTGGGCCATTTTTTATAACTCCTGTGAATCCCAGTCGGGCGCAGTCTCGCGCGCAATCATGATGTCATCATTAGATGTTCCAGCTGCAACCATCGGCCAGACCATCGCATCACGATGGACACGAAAATCAACTACCACTGGCTGATCATTAATACTCATGGCTTTTTCGATCGTTGCATCGACATCTTCAGCGCGCTCACAACTCAAACCAACGCAGCCCATCGCCTCTGCCAACATTGGAAAGTTAGGAACGCGCTTTGATTCAAGGTTGGTGTTTGAGTAGCGTCCCTCATAGAAAAGTGTTTGCCACTGACGCACCATGCCAAGTGATTCGTTATTAATGATTGCAACTTTAATTGGAATATTATTGAGGGCACATGTCACTAACTCTTGGTTAGTCATCTGGAAACAACCATCGCCATCGATTGCCCAGACAGTTGTATCAGGTGCCCCAACTTTGGCGCCCATTGCAGCTGGGACTGCGTACCCCATTGTTCCGAGTCCTCCTGAGTTCAACCATGTTCGAGGATTTTCATAGGAGACAAACTGCGCCGCCCACATCTGATGCTGACCAACACCTGCGGCAAAAATTGTTTGTGGCCCAGAGATTTTCCCTAAGCGCTCGATTACATACTGGGGTGATAGTGAACCATCTTTAGGTACGTCATAACCCAATGGATAGGAGGCTTTGAGTGAGTTGACCTGGCGAAGCCATGCCGTTAAATCTGGACGGTTCTTCGCAAGTGCGGTCTTCAGCGCTGGAATCAGAGCTGTAATCGTCTGTTTTAAATCGCCAATGACTGCAACATCGGCAAAGCGATTTTTACCAATTTCAGCTGGATCAATATCGGCGTGAATAACCTTGGCATTAACTGCAAATGTAGATAGTTTTCCAGTAACACGATCATCAAAGCGCGCACCTAAAGTAATAAGTAAGTCGGCTTTTTGAAGCGCTGTGACAGCAGCTACCGTGCCATGCATTCCGGGCATACCAAGATGAAGTGGATGGCTATCTGGAAATGCGCCTCGCGCCATTAGCGTTGTAACAACGGGTGCACCAAGTAGTTGTGCAAGTTCTAGGAGTTCACGCGATACATCTGCTTTTATTGCACCTCCACCAACATAAAAAACAGGCTTGCTAGACTGTGTAATCAAATCAGCGGCATCAGTGATGCTTTGAGCATTGGGGGCGCTCTTTGGCTGATAGCCCTTTAACGAAACAGATGTTGGATATTTAAAATCCGTCATCTTCTGCAGCGCATCTTT
>WLHF01000022.1 GCA_009702835.1 Actinomycetota bacterium | reverse complement strand
ATAAAAATGGTGTTACCTCACTTGTGCACGCCAACCATGTAAACCGCGGCGGTGATAACTATGCCGAATATCGCATCGATGGTGATAAAGGTTCAATTCGTGGAACTCTGGGATTGCTATATGACTATCCAAATGGTCGTGTAGATACTCTCGAAGTTAATTCCCAAGTTCTACCAACTGATGGTTGGCTGCCGTATCCAGTCACGACTCGTTGGTTTCCGGATGCATTTATCGGCACGATGGGATCTGTGATGGATGCAGTCTCTAGCGGTTTACCACTTCGCGCTTCCGTTGCCGACAATATCGGCACCTTAAAAATGGTTGCAGCGCTCTATAAGTCGATGGATTCAGGCGTTTCCGTTGACCTCTAACCAACTCTTTGATCTGACCGGAAAAGTTGCGGTAATCACTGGTGGCAACGGCGGAATCGGATTGGGATGTGCCAAAGGTTTAGCAGCAGCGGGAGCTGACATTGCTATTTGGGCGAGAAGTAAAGAAAAAAGCGAAGCTGCGGTTGCAGAACTAACTGCACTCGGAGCCAAGGCAAAATCATATGAAGTAGATGTTAAGTCTAGTTCCGATTTAGCTAAAGCAACTAGCCAAACCGTTGCTGACTTTGGTGGAATAGATATTTTGATCGCTAACGCTGGGGTAAATATTCGCATGCGTCCTGAGCAATATACCGACGACATTGTTGATGAGATTATTGATGTCAATCTCAAGGCTGTCTTTCATTGCGCGCAATTTGTTTATCCTGAGATGAAAAAACGTGGGGGAGGAAAGATCATTTTGATTGGATCTCTCACCAGCGTTCAAGGTTTAGGCGTTACACCTGTTTACTCGGCGACCAAGGGCGCAGTAGTCCAATTAGGTAAATCATTGGCAGCTGCTTGGGGTGCGGACAATATTCAAGTAAATACGATTTTGCCGGGATGGATAGTTACCGAGATGACTTCAGTTACGCGCGCGGTACCAGGGCTGCAAGAGCATGTCTTATCGCGCACGCCTGCAGGTCGTTGGGGATCGCCAAAAGACTTTGCAGGGATTGCAAATTACTTAGCGTCTAGCGCATCAGATTTTGTTACTGGAACTGATATTCAAATCGATGGTGGCTTTACAAGTACTCTGGCAATCTTTGATTTACCTAAGGATTGAGTAAGTGCTTGTGATCAATAGTCTTTGAAGTTATTTCTCCAATACCTTCAATTCCTGTGCGAACAACCTGGCCTCCATGTAGATAAACAGGTGGTTTAAAGCCAAGTCCTACACCAAAGGGTGTACCCGTGTTAATGATGTCACCGGGAAATAGCTCCATAAATTGACTGATATACCAAACAATGTGATTGATGCCAAAGAGGAGATCATCGGTATTTGAATCCTGCTTTATGACACCATCGACTTCACACCACAGACGTAAGTTATGAGGATTAATTGAATCGCCAGTAACAATAGAGGGCCCAATTGGATTAAAAGTAGGAAATGATTTTCCTTTAACCCATTGACCTGAGCGCTCTATCTGCCAGTGTCGCTCACTTACATCTTGGCTAATTGTGTATCCCAGAATGTAATCAGGGGATTGCTCAGGATTTTCTAGATATAACGCGCGCTTTCCAATCACAATTGCAAGCTCTACTTCATAATCTGTTGCAGTACTTCCGGGTGGAATAACAATGTCGTCATCTGGGCCAACCACGCAGTCTGGTGCCTTCATAAAAATAACAGGCTCTTTAGGAGTTTCAGCTCCAGTCTCTGCAATATGTTTTAGATAGTTTAGGCCAACGCAAATTACTTTTGTTGGGCGATTAATAGGTGAGCCCAAGCGATAAGAATTTACTGGTGTGCGGGGCAATGTCGAGAGATTGGCCTTTTTGATGCGATCAAAGGCGCCTTGTTCTAACTCTTGGCGCGACCAATCCTTAATCAGCGAATCCACAAAGATCGCTTCATCACCCTCGATAACAACTGGCCGTTCACTACCAATTGCTCCCATACGAGCAATTCTCATCTATTTGACTCCAGGTAAAGTTCCAAGGCCAGCATGAGTTGGCAAGAGGCGTACATGCTTTGGTTCAAGCTCTTCTAATGAATTGACTCCGAGCAGCTTCATGGTACGGACCATTTCCGTGCCTAGAATCGTAAGTGCCCGCTCAACACCCTCTTGGCCACCGGCCATCAGGCCATAGAGATAGGCCCGGCCAATATAAGTGAAGTCAGCACCAAGGGCTATAGCAGCCAAGATGTCTGCGCCATGCATGATTCCGGTATCTAGGTGAATCTCTAACTCTTTCTTCAACTCTTTCTTGACATCTATAAGTAAATGAAGAGGAACCGGTGCGCGATCTAGTTGGCGTCCACCATGGTTAGATAAAATAATTGCATCGGCCCCACACTCTGCCGCTTTCTTAGCGTCCTCTATAGTTTGAATGCCCTTTACTGTTAACTGATTATCCCATTGGCTTCGAATCCATTTGAGATCCTCAAAAGTCATTGTTGGATCAAACATAAAATCTAGAAGTTCGGCGACAGTACCGTTCCAGTTTTTCATAGAGACGAAAGAAATTGCAGGCGTAGTCAAAAAGTTTATCCACCACTCAGGCTTAGGGATTGCATCAATTAGCGTTTTTACAGTCAATGAGGGAGGTACTGTCAAGCCATTTCGGGTATCACGATAACGTGCACCGGCAACAGGCACATCAACTGTTAAAATTAAGTTCTTTACACCAGATTTTTTAGCTCGCTCAACCAGCTGCATACTTGCGTCACGATCTTTCCACATATACAACTGAAACCAGTTAATCCCATCGGGAGCCGCACTCACCACGTCTTCAATGGTTGTTGTGCCAAGAGTTGATAAGGCATAGGGAATACCAAATTTTGCCGCAGCTCGTGCAACAGCATTTTCTCCCTCAGAGTGCATCATGCGTGTAAAGCCAGTAGGTGCCATTCCAACTGGCATTGCGAATTTCTCCCCGAGAACGGTGCACTCAAGTGAGACGCCTTTGACGTCGTGGAGAATATTTGGGCGAAACTCAAGATCTAGAAATGCGCGCCGAGCTCGCTCCAGAGTCACTTCCGACTCTGCAGCGCCATCGGTGTAGTCAAAAGGTCCCTTAGGTGTCCTCTTTTTAGCCAAGGCACGTAAGTCCCATATGGTCAGCGCCTTTGAGAGGCGACGCTCTCTGCTGGGCAGTGAAGGGAGCTTGAATTTGAGCAGGGGCGCTAGGTCTTTATAGCGCGGAAACTGCCGCTTGAAGTTTTTGGCCACACCACACCCTCGCCCTCGATAGGAGAGGAATCCTATACGATTCTCTTCAGAATAACTATACGCTCGCTTCACTAACAGGCAGATAGGCTTCATAATTCCTCGTGCTTTATCCAAGAAAGGTCAATGATGACCGAGCAGTTGATTTACCCTTTCACATTTGGGGACATGTCACAGAAGGATCTCTTGGGTGGTAAAGGTGCAAATCTGGCCGAGATGGTTCGCATCGGTCTACCAGTTCCACCAGGGTTCACAATTACAACCCATGCATGTCGTCAGTATTTACAGTCGGGAAAATTTCCTGAGAGTTTAAATGCCCAAATAGATTCTGCGCTCAAGGAGCTTGAGAGCCAAACAGGTAAGAAATTTGGTGGAGTTGAGAATCCATTACTGGTCTCAGTTAGGTCTGGTGCAAAGTTTTCAATGCCAGGAATGATGGAAACGGTTTTAAACGTTGGGATGACCCCTGAAGTTACAGAGTCTCTTGCGCTAACCTCTGAAAATCCACGTTTTGCCTGGGACTCCTATCGCCGATTTATTGAGATGTACGGAAAGATTGTTTGCGATATTGAACCTACCGAATTTCATAAAGTCCAGGAGCGCATTGCATCCTCGGTTGGCGTAGGAAATATGCAACTCCTGGATGTAGAAAGCTTAAAACTATTGTGTGATGGCTTTAAGAAGGTTATTACTTTGGCAACAGGGGAGAATTTCCCAACAGATCCGCGCGATCATCTTATTAAATCGGTTGAGGCCGTCTTTAGATCCTGGAACTCCGAGCGCGCCCAGATGTATCGTCGCCGTGAGCGAATTCCATCGGATTTAGGAACGGCGGTAAATATTCAATCTATGGTCTTTGGTAACTTAAGTGATGATTCAGGTACTGGCGTTGCATTTACACGTAATCCATCGACTGGTGAAGTTGGTCGATACGGTGATTATCTTCAAAAAGCCCAAGGAGAGGATGTAGTTGCTGGTATTAGAACCCCGATGTCGTTGATTGAGTTTGCTCAACTTTCTCCAGGCGTTGCCAAAGAGCTAGATGATGTCATGGAGTTATTAGAGGCCCACTATGAGGATCTGTGCGATATCGAGTTCACAATTGAGCGTGGAAAGCTCTGGATTCTCCAGACCCGCGTCGGCAAGCGCACTGCCGAGGCCGCCTTTCGTATCGCACTTCAATTCGTCGACGAAGGTAAAATTACGATGGATCAAGCATTACTTCGCACATCTGGTGATCAATTAGCAATGCTGATGTTTCCTCAGTTTGATACATCCGGACAGTTAAATGAAATCGCGCGTGGCATTCCAGCATCCCCTGGGGCTGCCGTTGGCGAGGTCGTCTTTGATTCAAAGCGCGCATTTGATCTATCAAAATCTGGCAAGAAAATTATTTTAGTTAGGCGCGAGACTAGCCCCGATGATTTAGTTGGCATGGTCGCCTCTCAAGGAATTTTGACAAGTCGTGGTGGTAAGACTTCGCACGCCGCCGTTGTAGCTCGCGGCATGGGCAAAACTGCCGTGTGTGGGACAGATTCAATCTCAGTTGATGAGCGCGCTAATTTATTTACAGCAGGTGCTATCACTGTGTATGAGGGTGATTTAATTTCCATTGACGGCACAACGGGTGCAGTTTATTTAGGGGATGTGCCAGTTATCGCATCCTCAGTGACTTCGTATTTAGAGGGGCGTTTATCGGCAGGCTCCGATGAGGCCGCTCCAGTTGTAAAGGCCGTTGATCGAATCCTTGTGCATGCAGATGCCAAGCGACGTCTAAAAGTTCGCACCAATGCCGATACTCCAGAGGATGCAATACGTGCACGAATATTGGGGGCTGAAGGGGTTGGTCTATGTCGCACCGAGCACATGTTCTTAGGACCACGCCGCTCATACGTTGAGCGCTTAGTATTAGCTGAAAATGATGATGTTCAGCGTTCAGTTATCGCTGAAATGGAGCCATTACAGCGCGCAGATTTCGTAGGAATCATGATGGCGATGTCGGGCCTGCCAGTAACCATTCGATTACTTGATCCTCCACTACATGAGTTCTTGCCATCGCTCGTTGTTTTAAGTGCAGAGATGGCCCGTGCAGAAGCTCTCAATGAAGAGGTTTCACCTCGTGATAGAGCTTTATTTGCAGCTGTTAATCGCCTGCATGAATCCAATCCCATGCTGGGTCTGCGCGGAGTGCGCTTAGGAATTCTCATTCCAGAGCTCTATAAAATGCAGGTTCGTGCTTTAGTGCATGCCTATTTAGAGGTTAAGAAGTTAGGACATGATCCACATCCTGAAGTAATGATTCCACTCGTAGCAACACAGCGAGAACTTTTGTACTTACGCGAAACTCTTGAAGAAGAGATCGTTGCGACCTTTAAAGGCTCAGGCCTTAAAGTCGCAATCCCAATCGGGACCATGATTGAGACGCCACGCGCTGCAATTACCGCCGATCGCTTAGGAGTGTATGCAGACTTCTTCTCATTTGGTACAAATGATTTAACACAACTGACCTGGGCATTTAGTCGCGATGATGTTGAGTCAACCTTCTTGCCGCGCTATCTTGATCTTGAACTTTTACCTTTTAATCCATTTGAATCATTGGATGAGGCTGGGGTTGGAATTTTACTGCGCACTGCAGTTGACCTTGCACGTGGTTTACGCAGTGATTTCAAACTAGGTGTCTGTGGTGAACACGGTGGAGATCCGCGCAGTATTCACTTCTTTAATTCATTGGGGCTTGATTATGTTTCCTGCTCGCCGTTTCGAGTGCCCATTGCACGCCTTGAATCAGGGAGAGCTGCCGTCATAGCTTGACACCCTTGGACGATAAGGTTGCCTCCATGAGCGATATGTCGGCAAAGGTGCGCGAAGCACTCGATGCTGCAGTTACTGCAATTGGTGGGGCACCGCGCGAAGGTCAGATTGAGATGGCCGAGGCTGTGGCTAATGCTCTCACTGATCGACATCACTTAATGGTTCAAGCAGGTACTGGTACAGGAAAATCACTGGCCTACATCATTCCACCACTTGTCCATGGGCGAAAAGTATTGGTTGCAACGGCCACCTTGGCACTGCAACGTCAGCTAGTCGAACGTGATTTACCGGCAGTTGTTCCAGCACTTGAAAAAGTATTGGGCCGCGAAATTACCTATGCAATCTATAAGGGCGTGGGTAACTACATCTGTCTGCAAAAGATGAATAGCGAAGAGCCCGATGCCGATGGCGAAATTATGTTGGGCATCTCATCGCTGGAAAAAGATGCAAAGCGATTACATGAATGGGCGCGCAAACCCGGTGTATCAGGGGACCGCGATGATGCACCAGAAGTGGATAGGCGAGTCTGGGCGGCAAACTCTGTATCGGGCCGTGAATGTGTTGGCGCCGATAAATGTGCATTTGGGTCTCAATGTTTTGCCGCTAATGCTAAAGGCAGAGCACAAACGGCCGATGTAGTAGTTACCAATCACACGTTATTGGCCATTGAAATCGTCGATTCGCATCCGATTTTGCCAGAGCGCGATGCAGTAGTACTCGATGAGGCACACGAGTTTATGGATCGGGCAACGCAGGCCGTGACCGAGGAGCTCACATCGGCACGCGTGCTGCGCGCATCGGCTATGGCGCGCAAGTTCATGCCAGGCAAATTGGCAGATGCCTTTCATAAAGCCGCTAACGACTTTCACGAATCTATGGTTGATTACGGTGAATCTATCCGTGGAGATTTTGCCGCCCAAGGTCGCCTGGAAGAGATTCCGCAATCCCTTGAATCACCGATTAGAAAGCTGCGCGAGAGCGCCCAGGCAATTACACAGTTTATGTCGGCCGATGATGAGATTATCGACACCGATGTTTTAGCCGAGCGCGCGCGAGTAAAGGGCGCAGTCAGTGAAATTTCTACAACAGCTGCGACCTTACTAAAACTCGGTGATGGATTTGTGCTCTGGTATGAACCAACTTTTTCAACACTGCATTTAGCTCCGCTCTCAGTCTCTGAGCTCTTGCGCGAGAATCTGCTGACTCAAACCCCTGTGATTGCCACATCGGCGACGTTAACCGTCGGAAATTCATTTAACGCCCTCGCTAAGAGCATCGGCTTCTTAGTGGGCGATGATTTAAATAGTGATGCCAAGAGCGGTGAAGTTGATCCCGCTAATGTTCAGATGCTCGATGTTGGCTCTCCCTTTGATTTTGCCAATCAAGGTGTTTTATATATGCCAAAACATTTACCAGAACCCGGCCGAGATGGTCCAAGTATCGAAGTTCTTACCGAACTCGGCGAGCTCATCGATGCTGCGGGTGGGCGCACATTGGCCCTGTTTTCATCCTGGCGCGGAGTAGAGGCCGCCGATGTGCATCTGCGAAAGGTCTTAGCAGAGCTGCCAATAAAGATCTTTACACAAAAACGTGGAGATTCAGTTGGCCCACTCGTAGAAAAATTTGCAAAGGATGAGACATCGATTTTGCTTGGCACAATGTCTTTATGGCAGGGCGTTGACGTGCCGGGAAATAGTTGCATTCTTGTTGCAATTGATCGCATCCCTTTTCCACGTCCCGATGAGCCCGTGATGTCAGCGCGCGCAGCCCAGGCAGATGCCGCAGGTGGAAGTGGTTTCATGCAGGTCTCTCTGCCTCGCGCAGCCCTGCTTTTAGCCCAGGGCACTGGCCGATTAATTAGATCGGTTGAAGATCGCGGTGTTGTTGCGATCTTAGATTCGCGCATTGTGACTAAGAGGTATGGCAGCGTGCTTTTGAACTCAATGCCACCGTTGTGGCGAACCTCAGATAAGGAGGTTGTTCGAGAATCACTCAAGCGATTGAATGAGGGCCTTTAACTGGGGCCAGGTTTTAGCAAAACTTGGATGAAGATTTAGCTCACCAGTATTATCAATATCTACCCAACGAACTTCATGGGATTCATCATTGACTTCGCGTGCAATGAGTTCTTCGGCGGCACGTGCAATAACGGTGTCATAGCGCCAATTACCATGCTCGTCGCTAAAGATTGTTAAGGGCACAACGAGTTCCGGATCGATGCCAGTCTCCTCAATCGCCTCACGAATAGCACCTTGAATAACACTCTCATGGCTATCGCGAGCCCCTCCTGGAATTCCCCATGTATCTCCGTTGTGAACCCATGGCGCACGGTGTTGCAAGAGAATTTCACGGCCCCGAAATAACAAGATTCCAGCGGCACCGTTTAGACCCCAATGTTTATTTCCACACTCGCATTGGACCCAACCATCACCATCTTTGGCAACCATGGGGCAAGGCTCTCACAACTATCCACAGTTCGCGGCATGAGAGCGATTACGGTCGGTGCACACACTTATCGTGCTGGGCATGAAAGCCTTGATAATCCTGAGTTTGGCCCTCTTTTTCACTGTTCCAGAAATTGCAGTTGCAGAGTGCACTGAAAGCGCATGCGTTGATGTCTACACCAAAGATAATCAGATCATTATTGAGGCCCATAAGGGCAGTGGTGGCAGAACTACAGTGCGCGCACCGAAACCTCAACCTTCTCCCACTGCGACATTATGGTTTCCACCAAAACCATCACCTACCCCTGAGCCCTATGTAAAGCGCACATATAAGCCGCGGACAGCTAAACCAACAACCATCTCACATTCGGTGAATCTGAGCGATCGTCTAACAAAGCTTGTTCCAACGGCCGGCATAGCTTTTCAGCCTGAGTTTGAAGCACTTCGCAACGTTCCAGTTATTTTCTGGATCGATGTTCCGGCGCTTTTTCAAAGCCGAGTCAACATCATTGGTGAGATCGTTGATGTCGCTCTTCGCCCTGGATTTATCTGGTCCTTTGGTGATGGCTCTATGTGGGCGACAACAAATACTGGCGCCCCATTTCCCAACCAAACGATTACACATACATATTCAAAGCCCGGCACGTACTCCGTAGTTGTTGTAACTACATGGAACGGCGCCTTTACGCATAACGGCGCCGTTCGTGCAATTAGTGGAGAGATTGTTAAGACCTCGGTGGCAACCGTCACCGTTGTATCGGCCCCTACCCGCTTTACGAAATGAGATGACCATGACAACTGAAAAAGAGGCGCTATCTATTACATCAACGCCACAGGCCAGCGATGTGAAATTTATTGCACTCGTTAATAGTTTTGCCGTAATTGAGGATTCACCTGATATCAATGAGTGCCAGCGAGATGGCGCAACGGCTGTGATCGATCTAGCTGTTGAGTTTGAAAAATTTGCCGACTGCTCTAGCTCAGAAAAGATCGCAAAAGTTTTGGGACGACTAAGCGATATACAAGTTCGTGACTTTGCCTTGGGATCGCATAGCTCAGGGAGTTTTCAAACGTATTGGGGGATGTGGCATCATCTATTGCAGGTTGCACCCGATGGATTTGTAGCCCCCGTTGCCTGTTTATTTGCAACCCTTGCCTACGAACGTGGCGATATTCCCCTTGCCTACAACGCCCTCGATCGCGCCACCCTAGATGAGCCCGCATATTCGCTGACGATTTTATTACGACGCGTCTTTGGTTCGGGTTGGCCAGCTGGCGCCTTTGCCGCCATGCGCACCGAGCTACACCCCAAGGTCACTGCTGGGATTTTTGACTAAGTATCTTCATCTGTTAGAGTCTTGCCAGGTCATGAGTTCTAGCGCATAGCCCCGGCTTGCTAGACGGCAACCCTCCACCACGGTGGGGTGCTCCGGGTGAAGACCAGATCGATAGCAACAATGCCATCGATAAGCGTGGATTACTCAACCGTATCCATAGTGCCTTTGTTGGCATATATGCGTGAGTGGTCCCATAACTGGGAAGGTACGTATTACATGTCATCGTTTACATTCGAAGAGGCGGCATTTGAAACCCGCCAGATTCACGCCGGGCAGGTCGCAGATCCAACAACTGGCGCTCGCGCTCTACCGCTATATCAGACAACTGCATATCAGTTCCGCGATACAAAGCATGCAGCAGATCTATTTGGATTAGCAGAGCTTGGCAATATCTATACCCGCATCATGAATCCAACGCAGGATGTTGTTGAAAAGCGAATAGCATCCTTAGAAGGTGGCGTTGCAGCATTACTTCTTGCATCGGGTTCGGCAGCAACAACCTTTGCAGTCTTAGCCGTTGCAACTGCTGGAGATCACATCGTCTCATCAAAGTATCTTTACGGCGGAACCTATAACTTGTTCCACTACACATTGCCAACATTTGGTGTCGAAGTAACCTTTGTCGATAATCCTAATGATCCAGAGGAGTGGCGCAAAGCTGTTCGCCCAAATACCAAAGCGTTTTTCGGTGAGACTATTTCAAATCCAAATAACGATATTTTAGATATCGCGGCCGTTGCAAAGGTTGCTCATGAGAGCCATGTTCCACTCATCGTTGATAACACTGTGGCAACACCCTATGTTATTAAGCCAATTGAATTCGGCGCAGATGTTGTCGTTCACTCTGCAACAAAGTTTCTAGCAGGTCATGGAAACGCAGTGGTCGGCGCAATTGTTGATTCAGGAAACTTCGATTACGCACTCTACCCAGAGAAGTTTAAGAGCTTTAATACTCCCGATCCTTCCTATCACGGCCTGGTCTATGCCCAAGCCCTTGGAGTCGGTAGTGCATTCGGTGCCAACCTGGCCTACATCTTTAAAATTCGCCTGACTTTGCTGCGCGATATTGGAGCTGCCGTTAGCCCATTTAACGCCTGGTTACTTGCACAAGGTCTTGAGACTCTGACACTTCGCATGAAGCAACATTTAGAAAATGCTAAGGCCGTTGCAACATGGCTTGAGAACCACCCACAGGTTGAGAAAGTTCACTTCTCCTCCCTTGCCAGTAACTCATACAACAAACTCGCTGCTAAGTACGCACCTAAGGGCTCAGGCTCGGTCTTCTCCTTTGAAATCAAGGGTGGCATTGAGGCTGGAAAGAGGTTTGTTGAAGGGCTAACGCTGCACTCACACGTTGCAAATATCGGTGATGTGAGATCCCTAGTTATTCACCCAGCATCGACGACACACTCGCAGCTTTCGCCAGAGGAGTTATTGAGCGCAGGAGTTAAGCCTGGTCTAGTGCGTTTATCTGTAGGCCTTGAAGATATCGAGGATATTAAGGCAGATCTTGCAGATGGGTTTGCTGCAGCTAAGTAATGAGTCAAAAAGTGGAGTTAGTCACTGGGGCATGGCTTGAAAACCATGCACCCGGTGATCGACTCTTTATAAATATCGGTGATCTACTTCTAGAAGATGGCGAAACCTTAGAAGATGTCACTATCGCCTATCAAAGCTGGGGATCATTAAATGAGCGAGGCGATAACGCCATCTTGGTCAACCACGCATTAACTGGTTGGTCAGATATACCTGGCTGGTGGCCATCGATGGTTGGAGCTGGTCTGCCCTTTGATAGCGATAAGTATTTTGTTGTATGCCCCAATGTGATTGGTGGATGTCAGGGCTCAACGGGTCCATCATCTATCGCCCCTGATGGTGCCCGTTATGGATCTCGCTTCCCATCACTGACCATTAGAGACATGGTTGCAGCAGAGGTTGCATTCAGCGATGCGCTAGGAATTAAAAAATACCAACTCGCAGTTGGCCCATCTCTAGGTGGAATGCGCTCTCTTGAATGGGCAGTACAGCTGCCACACCGTGTTGCTGCTATCTGCACAATTGGCTCATCGGCCGTCGCAACGGGAGATCAGATTGGTACATGTTCGATTCAGATCAGGGCGATTAAAACCGACCCTCATTTTTATGGTGGGGATTATTACGACAAAGCGCAAGGCCCGATAGAGGGAATGGGAATCGCGCGCAGAATCGCTCATCTGACATATCGCACCGAGGCCGAGATGGATGTGCGCTTTGGGCGAGAGCTTCAGGGAGATGAGACAGGTCGCTACGCCGTTGAATCCTATTTAGATCATCAGGCCAACAAGTTAGCCCACCGCTTTGATGCCAATACCTATATCGCTCTGACAGAGGCAATGAATAGCCACGATATTGGTCGTGGACGTGGGGGAGTTGTGGCCGCTCTCTCTGGCATCACAATCCCAGTCGTTGCCGTGGCTATCGATAGTGATCGATTATTTCCAGTGCGTCTGCAGGCTGAGATCGCTGAGTTAGCTCCACTAGCTGCGCCATTAGTAACGATTTCATCACCTTTTGGCCACGATGGCTTCTTAGTTGAGGTTGAATCAGTCGGAAATGTGATCAGATCGGCGCTCGCCCTGGCTTAACCGCCTCAAAACAGTGTTTTCGATGTGCATTTACCCCTGTGGATAAAATACAATATACCCATCGCTTCAGCGCATAGCTGATAAAACCAAAGGACGAATGTGGCTGTATTTAGTGCGCTCAAAAACAAGGTCAAGAAGAAGGCCGCTAAGAAAAAAGCTGCGCCGGCAAAGAAGGCCGCTGTAAAGAAAGCTAGTGCAAAAAAAACTAGTGCAAAGAAAGCGCCAGCGAAAAAAGTAGCCCCTGTTAAAAAGATTGTAAAGCCTGCAAAGATTGAGTTGAAAAAAACTTTAACCGCTAAAGATGTTCAAGCGATCATCGATGCTAAGCATGCAGTAACTCGCAACAGTGAGATTTTAGCCGAGCTCGAGAGCCGTGGCGTTACATCGATTAATCGAATTCCAAAGAAGGCCGATAAAGATTTAGTCGATGAGGCCCGCGCATTAGCCATTGAAATCCCAATAATTACCGAAAAGCTTCACAAAGCTGGGCTTGGCAAAGCTTCACGTATCCTGAAAAAAGCTGAGTACGCATTGGTTGAAACAAAGCCTGTTTCACCAGCATCTGGTAAGGCCGGCAAAGCCGCCATTGTTAGCATAGATGGAGAAGAGGTAGAGCTCGAAGAGGTAGAGCTCGAAGATGTTGAGACGTTAATTGCAGAGGCAGTTGAACTTGTCGATGCTGAAGCAGAAGACAAGGTTCGAACGGTCACACTTTCCGATGAATCAAGTAAAGCAAAAGGCTCATTTACGCTGGCAGATTCTGAGGCCGAAGATGAAGAAGAAGATAAGAATGAGCGTGAAAAATTAAAGAAGGATTTAAGAAATGTTAATATCGTTATCGAGGCGATTAACTCAAGGATTAACAACGCCGCAACCCCGACCCGCTACGGTATTGCAGAGGCCGAATCCAAAGCGTTGACATATAAGCAGATTCAACAGCAGTTTGAGATGAAGACCTTCACTGAAAAATCGGCAAAGACTGCCGCTGAGGCCATCACCATCGGCTCATTAAAAAATCTCGAAGATCTCCTTAACTACTTCATTGAAAAGATGAAGGTTGTACAGCGCGAAATTAAATATCTTCCACCTGAGCAGACGGTTATGACTGCAGGTGCAACGGCCGACCCAGTCAAAGATTATTTAAAGCAGATTGGCCGTGTGGCCCTTCTTAATGCCGAGCTCGAAGTAGAGCTTGCAACACGTGTTGAAGTCGGTCTATTTGCCGAATCGAAGTTAAAAAATGATAAGAAGATGGACAAGAAGTTAAAGCGTGAGCTCGGGTGGCTCGTTGAAGATGGCAAGCGTGCCAAGAACCATTTGCTCGAGGCCAACCTTCGTCTGGTTGTATCCCTAGCTAAGCGATACACAGGCCGCGGAATGCTCTTCCTCGACCTTATCCAAGAGGGAAACCTTGGCTTAATCCGTGCAGTTGAGAAGTTCGACTATACAAAGGGTTATAAGTTCTCAACGTATGCAACATGGTGGATTCGCCAGGCGATTACGCGTGCGATGGCAGATCAGGCCCGTACAATCCGTATCCCTGTGCACATGGTTGAAGTTATTAATAAGTTGGCACGGGTTCAGCGCCAGATGTTGCAGGACTTAGGCCGCGAACCAACTCCAGAGGAGCTGGCTAAAGAGTTAGATATGACACCTGAAAAGGTTGTGGAAGTTCAAAAGTATGGCCGCGAACCTATCTCACTTCACACACCATTGGGTGAAGAGGGCGATAGCGAGTTCGGAGATCTCATTGAAGATAGTGAGGCCGTTGTTCCAGCCGATGCAGTCTCATTTACTCTCCTACAAGAGCAGCTGCACTCAGTTTTAGATACATTATCTGAGCGTGAAGCCGGTGTTGTTGCAATGCGCTTTGGACTAACCGATGGTCAGCCAAAGACACTTGATGAGATCGGAAAGGTATACGGCGTTACTCGCGAGCGTATCCGCCAGATTGAATCCAAGACAATGTCGAAGCTTCGTCACCCATCTCGCAGCCAAGTCTTGCGCGATTACTTGGATTAATTCATGAGTAATGCACGCATTTTTATTAACCCTGTAAGTGGTTCAATAAAGATTATTGGAGCAGTTGATTTCGTCGATAAAGAAGGCAATATTCTTGAAACTAAAGAGAACGTGAAGTTTTGTGGCTGCGGTTTATCTAAAGATAAACCTAATTGCGATGGTTCTCACAGAGATAAGTTGGAAAAGAAAAGCTAATTAGTTAGCAGATGTTTCGACGAGCTTTTCGCTCTCATCGATAATTGTGGCAGCTACGCTCTTGAGTTTTTCAGCGTATTCCTTGCCATGGTGGGCACAGAACATGAGCTCACCACCGTTGAGAAGTACTGCCCGCACGTATGCCTGGGCTCCGCATCGATCGCAGCGGTCAAGGGCGTTAAGAGGTACTGATTCGAGCATCACTTGATCTGACATATCTCTCTCCGTTCTCGGTATTGCTTCTTCCTATGGAACATCAAACCACGTCTGGTTATTCCCCGCTCGTCAAAAGTAATTTATTTTTGTTAATTTGATGTTAATTTGCTGGGAAATATCGATATTTCCAGTATCTGAGAGGCATTCGGCGCGCTTGCAAGCCATTATTGTAATGGGGCGATAACCTTTCGCCCCGTGGCCGATAAAGATATAGCGACAAATGTGCAGGATAGCTATACCGCTAAGGATTTAGCGGTCCTTGAAGGCCTCGATGCCGTTCGCAAACGTCCAGGTATGTATATCGGCTCCACCGATTCACGTGGACTCATGCACTGCTTGTGGGAGATCATCGATAACTCTGTTGATGAATCCTTAGCCGGGCACTGTAAAAAAATTGAGATTAATCTTGAATCCGATGGCTCGGTTGAAGTCCATGATGATGGCCGCGGAATTCCCGTTGATAAAGAGCCAAAAACTGGTTTAACCGGGGTTGAAGTTGTTT
>WLHF01000021.1 GCA_009702835.1 Actinomycetota bacterium | reverse complement strand
ATTCCGCCTTCAAGGTCTGCGGCGACTCCATTTTGATCATCATTAGTCCACTTGAAGTTCTTAACCAAAGTAGTAAATGGATCATTTGCATCATTTAACTTCTTGGAGATCAACTTAATGAGTGGTGATGATGGATAATCAGTAAGACCACTTGCTTTAGCAGGATCAGTCCAATCATTAGCAGGGAACTTAACGTGTCCTGATTCAAGGTTAGGAATCTTGGCAAAGAGTGTCCATGGCTGCCATGCATAACCGATGAATGCAGTCTTGTTAGCTTCGGCCTTCATAAAGCCATCAACTAAAGCTGCCTCTGAACCAGAGAAGATAACTTTGAAGTTCAACTTGTTAGCTGAAACCATTTTCTCGCCAATAGTTGTGTATCCGGCTGGGCCTTCAAACCAGGCACCCTTACCACCAGAATCTGCAGTCTTAAATAGATCTGCATACTTATTGAGGTTCTTGGAATCTACGATGTCTGGATACTTTTCAGCCATCCATGGAGCAACATACATTCCGATGAGTCCAACGTTTCCATTCTCGCCGGCTTCTACAACTGCGCCGCGATCAACCCATTCTTTCCAACGTCCGCCGCCCCAATCTTCGATTACTACGTCGATTGTTCCGGCTTCCATCGCATCATATGTAGTTGGACCCTCATCCAGAGTTGTCTGAGTGATTGTGCAACCTAGTTCTTTCTTAGCAATTTCAGCAACTACAGTTGCTGAGGCTGTGTAGCCACCCCATGCATGCATTGCAATCGCATATGAACCGCAATCTCCTGAAGCACCACCTGCAGAATCATTAACGCTCTTAGCGCACCCTGAAAGAATCAGAGCTGCAGCAATAACAACGGTAACAACTGCCGAACGGCGAGTAAATAATGACTTCATTAACCCTCCCAATGAGTATTAGTTTTGCCTTAGCCTAGAGCCGCGATAGGCGTAATACCAGTACTTATCGGAGCTATTTATATAATTTTAAGCAGAGCGGCGGGCACCGGCCTGCATTATTCGGTCAAAAATCACACCGAGCAACAAAATGGCAGCACCTGCAATTAAGCCCTTGCCTTGCAACTCTGGCTTGGAGTTACCGACAATAACTAAATACCCAAGACCGCCAGCACCGACAAATCCACCAATAACTACAACTGCCAAGACATAAATTAAACCTTGATTAGTAGCTAATAAAATCGTCTTCTTTGCCGCCGGCAACTGAACTTTAGTAATGATCTGTCTAGTCGAGGAGCCAGCTGCCGTTGCCGCCTCAACTAAAGAGTGCGGTACTGCGCGGATTCCCTCACAAACTAGTTTTACGACCACAGGAATTGCATAGACGATGCCCGTTGCTATTGCAGTAAATCTAGTGGGACCAAATAAACCCAGCATCGGAACTAAGTACACAAAAGCAGGAAGTGTCTGTCCTGCATCAAGAAAGGGCCGCAACGCTCGCTCGACTCTATCACTTCGGCCCGTCCAGATGCCGAGGGCGATACCGATAATCATTGTTAATAAACATCCAACAATTGTTTGAGTAAGAGTAAGCATGGCTTCATACCAAAGACCAGAAACGACGATTGCCATTGCCAAGACAAAAGCCAGAATAGCTGTGCGCAGGCCACCGATGATTAAGGCTAAGGCAACGATCATCGCGACGGTTACATACCAGGGTGATGCCGATAGCTGAACCTCTAGTGGATTAAGAATGGAGTAAGAAATGAGATCCTTAAAGCCCACAGTGAAGATGTAAAGATTGTCTAAAACCCATGCCGTTGCATTATTTGCTATGCGGGCAACTTGTGGAGAAATATCGATCTCTTTTGGCCAAACGGCGGCCCATAAAATAGTGCGAGAGATAAATACACTTGCTGCGGCAAGTAGGCCTGTGGCAATTAAAATTATGCGCTTTTGCTTAATCTCTTTAGCGGTAGGTGGAATAAAGGATGTTTGACGTTTAGCTGCAGCACTTGTGCTTCTATCCATCAAAATAGCTAGGAAAACCACGGCAAATCCGGCGACAAAACCCTGACCAACATTTCTAATAATGAGAGCTTCAATTACTGGCTTACCCAAGCCAGGTGCGCCAATTAAAGCAGCCACAACAACGAAGGAAACGGCGGCCATCACTGTTTGATTGATTCCTAAAACGATCATCTGCTTAGCCATCGGAATCTGAACTTTGGTCAACGTCTGCTTTTGTGTCGATCCCATCGACTCTGCTGCCTCTATCGGTGATTGATTCAAAGTTCTGATCGCGTGTGAGGTTATGCGAATACAAATTGGGATGGAATAAATCATTGTTGCAATAGTTGCCGATGCAGCACCTATCATAAAAATAAGTGCGATAGGAGCCATGTACACAAGGGTCGGCAAGATCTGCGCTAAATCCAATAATGGGGTGAGTATTTTTAAGGTTCGATCGGAGAGTCCTGCCCATATCCCCAGTGGAATTCCAATAGCTAGGGATAGTAAGACGGCGGCAAGAGTCATTGCTATCGAATCCATGGTGTACTGCCACATACCAAGTGCACCGCACGCTAGAAGAAGTGAGACTGAAAGCAATGCCGTTCTCCATTGGCTGGTTGCAAAGACTGCGAAGGCAATAAGCCCTACAACTCCTAACCATCCAATAATGGGGATTACCGAGTTAGGTGCTGGTACTGCAATGAGATTTCTAATCACTTGCACAAAGCCATCAATGGCGCTACGAATTGGGTTAAAGATATAGATAAAGGCCGGACTTTCTGTTCGATTTCCACGTAAATCCAAAGCTTTCCGGCCGACAAAGGCTGTAAAAGAGGTATTTTCATAAGTGGCAATCTGCAAAGTATTTTTTCCTTGCAAAAGACGGCCCAGAAGTATCCAGAGCGCAACTGAACCTAGAAGTAGATAAGGCTTTCGAAGATGCATTAAGCAACACCTGAGATGATGCGTAATACATCATCACTTGATACGACTCCTAAGGCCTTGCCTTTATCACTTACTCGAATTGGGCGGTGGTCGGCGATAATTAAACTGCAGGCATCGCGAATAATCATGTCGGCAGAGAGTTCAGGGCCATCTGTTGCCTCACCGGCCTTGGGTGCTCGAGCAAGATAGCGAAGCGTTAAGACGTGAGACTTGGCGATATCGCGCACGAAGTTAGCAACGTATTCATCGGCTGGATGGGCAACTAAATCCTCCGGTGTTCCTATCTGAACTATGGCGCCATCGCGCATAATCGCAATACGATCTCCCACTTTTACAGCCTCGGATAAATCATGAGTGATAAAGACCATTGTCTTACCGAGCTCATGATGTAGGCGAATAACCTCCTGCTGCATATCACGGCGAATCAATGGATCAAGTGCGCTAAATGGCTCATCTAGAAATAAAACTTGGGGATCAACAGCCAATGCACGAGCAAGTCCTACACGCTGTTGCATGCCGCCTGAAAGCTGTTCGGGGTAGGCGTTGGAAAATCCCTGCAAACCGACGAGCTCGATTACTTCATTAGCACGGGCATGTCGCTCAGCTTTTTTAACTCCATTGATCTCAAGTGAGTAGGCGATATTGTCGATGACGTTGCGGTGAGGCAATAGACCAAAGTGTTGAAAGACCATTGAAAAACGGGTTTTACGAAGTTCGCGCAAGCGCGCAGTATTAACTTGCAAAATATCTTCGCCTTCAAAGGTTAATGAGCCGGCCGTTGGTTCGATTAAGCGCGTCATACAGCGCACTAATGTGGATTTACCCGAACCAGAAAGTCCCATCACAACGAATACTTCACCTGGAGCGACATCGAATGAGACATCACGGACTGCGATTGTATTGCCGGTCTGGGCGCGCAGCTCTGGGCGAGTTAAATCGGCAAGTGGGCTACCAATTACTTTTTCGGCATCTGAGCCAAATACTTTCCAAAGGCCATTAACTGAGATCATCGCTGCTTCTGCGCTCACTCAGTAAACCCTTCTGCTTATTGATCCTTAAACCACCCAGATCGACTAGGAGCATTGTTGGTCCAAATGTGTTTGATTTCAAGGTACTCACCCAAGCCATGCTCGCCTAATTCACGACCAATGCCCGACTGCTTGTATCCACCCCACTCGGCGGCTGGACGATAGGGACCAAAGTCATTGACCCAGATTGTGCCGTGACGAAGGGCGCTAGCAACGCGGGCAGCCTTTGCAGCATCACCGCTCCATACTCCACCCGATAAACCAAAGACGGTGTCATTGCCAATTGCAATCGCTTCGGCCTCGCTATCAAATACTTCTACCGTCATCACCGGGCCAAATGACTCTTCTTGCACGCAGTACATTTTCCCTTGGCAGTTATCTAATACCGTTGGCAAGTAATACCAGCCCTTGGCATGCTCTGGCTTATCGCTGCGTTTGCCACCAACTAATAATGTGGCACCTTCTGCGATACCTCTCTGAACATAGGCGCTCACATTATTTAAATGTGCCTGGCTAATCAGTGGACCGGTCTCTGCCATCTCATCATCTGGCCCACCGAGTGAGATCTTTGCCGCGCGGCGCACAATCTCATTAACGACCCGATCATGAATCGACCGCTCAACGATTAAACGTGTGCCGGCCGAACATACTTGACCTGAGTGTAAAAAGGCGGCCGTTACCGCGTTATCAATCGCTGCATCGATATCGGCGTCGGCAAAGATAATGTGTGGATTCTTGCCTCCAAGCTCTAGCGCTAATTTCTTTACAGTCTCTGCAGCTGCTCGAATAATTGTCTGACCCGTTGTTAAACCCCCAGTAAAGGAGACTAAGTCAACACGCGGATCACTAATGAGTGAGGTGCCCACAACTGATCCTGGACCCAAGATTAAATTAGCAACACCTTTTGGTGTACCCGCCTCTTCAATAATCTTCATTAAAGCGATGGCGCTCTGCGGTGTTAACTCACTTGGTTTAACGATGAAGGAGCAACCGGCAACTAAGGCAGGCGCAACTTTCCATGCAATCTGCAGGAGTGGATAGTTCCAGGGACCGATGAGTGAGGCAACACCTAAAGGCTCATGCACAATGCGACTTGAGACATGGGCAATTCCTACATCAACGCTGCGCCCATGCTCTTTAGCACCAAGGGCTGCAAAGTGTCTAAAGGTTGAAACGACATCGGCAACGTCATATTGCGCTTCAATGAAACGTTTTCCTGTGTCATCGCTCTCTTTGCGCGCAATTACATCTGTGTCGCGCTCTAATAAATCAGCGATCTTTGAAACTAGTTCACTGCGCGCTTTAAAGCTCCATGACGTAAAGATGCCAGAGTCAAAAGATGCACGCGCTGCGCCGATAGCATCCAAAACATCGGCCTGTGTGGCTTGGGAAACAGTTGCGACAAGACTTTGATCGTGGGGGCTCCGAACTTCGTGAGCTGCGCCATCTGATGCCGCTCGCCAAGTGCCATCGATAAAGAGCGTTGCGACCATAGTGGATTTAATCTAGTTGGCTTTTGCGCATCGCCACAAACTCATCGAGCTCTTGTCGCATGCGTGGATCCATCTCTGGAGCTACGTAATCCTCTAACTTCTTCTTATAGATTTCAGTTGCGCGCATCTTTGAATCCCTGGCACCCAGGCGTGTCCATCGCTCGAAGTTATCGCTATTTGTTAAAAATGGCCGGTAGAAACAGTCGCGGAATCGCTCCATTGTGTGAGCAGCTCCTAAGAAGTGACCGCCATGGCCAACTTCAAGGTGGGCATCAAAGGCTAGGGATTCAACGTTGAACTCAAGCGGGGTGAACTCGGTCATGAGTGATTGGAGGATTTCAATGTCGAGAACGAATTTTTCATAGCACGAGACCAGCCCACCTTCGAGCCAGCCGGCAGTGTGCATGACCCAGTTAGTACCAGATAGGAAAGTTGGCATCATCGTCATCATTGTTTGATAGGCCGATTGGGCATCTACCGTCTGTGAAGAGTTCAGACCGCCGCCGCCACGAAATGGCAGATTAAAGCTACGTGCTATCTGGCCAGTACAGAGCAGTCCAATTCCAGATTCAGGTGTACCAAACTGTGGTGATCCCGATTGCATATCAATGTTGGAAAGGAAAGATCCAAAGACGATTGGGCATCCTGGATTCAAAGTCTGTGCAAGTGCGATACCAGTTAAGGCCTCAGCAATCTGTTGTGCCAATGTCGCTGGGATTGTTACTGGACTCATTGCGCCCATAAGTAGGAACGGTGTTACAACAACTGGCTGACCGGCCAGGACATATTCGCGAAGTGAATCCAACATGCGATCATCCCAGCGAAGTGGTGAGTTACAGTTAACGAGAGAGATGAGGGCTGGAACCTCAACAATTGCTTCACGTCCACCGTGAATAATTTCGGCCATCTTAATAACATCAATTGCATTTTGAGCCGTTACAACATTTCCCATGAAGAACTTATCGGTCAGAGTAGCTGCGGCATATGCCATATCTAAGTGGCGAGAATCAAGGGATAAATCATTAGGTTCGCAGACAACTCCACCGACGCTATCTAGGGCATCAAATGATTGAGATAACTTACAAAAGTTTTCATAGTCGTTAAAAGTTGCATCGCGGCGAATATCGCCTTCGCGCACAAAGGGTGGGCCATAGACGCCTCCAAATACCATTGAGTTGCCGCCGATGTGAACATTGTTCTTGGGATTGCGAGCGCGCAGATTAAATTCGCTTGGGGCTAGTGCGCACTGCTTGAGAATCCAATCGGGATCAAACTTAACGTTATCGCCCTCTACCGTTTGTCCGGCCTCGCGTAGAACATCGATCGCCCACGGCGACATGAACTCAATGCCGATCTCAGAGACGATACGGCGCCACCCAAGCGTCAAAGTCGCCATAGACTCTTGGCTCAAGATCTCGTATCGAGGCATTCGATTTTCAAACATGTAAGACTCCTTAGCCCCTATTGACCACTGGACACGAACGAGAATACCCTTAGATAGTGGAACAGTGGTTCCATAATATGGAACACTATGAGAAGGGTGCGGAGGTGGATACATGAGTGAGTTAGTCAATGGAACTCAGGCGATCGATCGTGCCAGCGCACTTCTAATTCATATCCTTGAGTCATCTACTCCTCCTCTTTTATCCGAGCTCTCACGTACCTATGAGATACCAAAGAGCACGACCTCTCGCATGTTAAGTGCCCTTGAGCGTCAAGGCCTAATTCGTCGCGATCGTACTGGTGCCTTCATAGCAGGTGGCGTTCTCACCCAGTTTGCCCGTTCACAGAATCATGATTCGGTGTTAGTGGCACGTATGCACTCAGTTTTAGAAAAGTTAGCCTTGAGCACTGGCGAAACATCCAATTTAGCCGTTGCAAGTAATGGCGAAATGAAGTTAATCGATCAAGTTGATTCACACTATCTATTAGGTGCAACAAACTGGATTGGCAAGACAATTCCATATCATGCTTCGGCGCTAGGCAAAGTTCTGCTGGCATATGGAGCAGCGACTATTCCGCTTGGGAAATTAGAAAAACTAACCGTAAAGACAATTACATCTCGATCACGTTTATTTGCTGAACTCGAAAGTGTTCGCAAGAAAGGCTATGCAATTATTGTTGATGAGCTTGAAGAGGGTTTAGTAGCCGTAGCCGCCCCAATCCGCGAGGATGATGGTCGCGTTGTTGGTGCAATTTCAATTTCTGGTCCATCACCTCGATTGACACAGAGAGATTTAGCAAAGATTGGCGAAGTAATAATTCAAGAGATTCACTCACTCCAGGTAAACCATGAAGGAAAGATAGGTGCAGCATGACTCATGACGACATCATTAAGGCGCTTTTCGACGAGACCTTAGTTGGAAATGCTCCTGTAGTTTTAGAACTTACTAAGCAAGGTATCTCCGATGGCATGACACCGAGCACAATCCTCTTCGATGCCTTGATTCCCGCACTCGAAGAAGTTGGTGCACGTTTTGAGCGTGGAGATTTCTTTGTACCAGAGATGCTCATCTCGGGTAAAGCGATGTCTGGCGCTCTGGCATTCCTGCGTCCACTGCTCGCTGAAACCGGAGCTGAAACCGTTGGCACATATTTAATGGGTACGGTCAAAGGCGATGTTCACGACATCGGCAAAAACTTGGTCAATATCATGCTCGAAGGCGCCGGATTTAACGTTATCGATCTTGGCGTCCAAGTTGCACCTGAAAAATTCATCGCTGGAATCCTTGAGCACAAGCCAGATATCGTTGGAATGTCGGCCTTCTTAACGACAACGATGCCGATGTTTAAAGTCAATATCCATGAAATTACTAAAGCTGGCCTGCGCGATAAAGTCATCATTATGGTTGGTGGAGCACCTGTAACCCAGGAGTATGCCGATGTTGTTGGCGCAGATGGTTTTGCTGCCGATGCCTCAACGGCTGTGCGTATTGCAAAAGATTTAATTGCCAAGAAGCGCGCGCTGGTTACTGCATAGATTCATGTTGAAGAAACTTCTCCCAGTTGTAGAGCACGCGCTCAAAGCCCCCGTATGGGACTGTCGTATGTGTGGACAGTGTGTACTGCATTCAACAGGTATGACCTGTCCGATGACTTGTCCTAAGACTTTGCGCAACGGGCCATGTGGAGGAGTACGCGAAGATGGAAACTGCGAAGTAAAACCAGAGATGCGCTGCATCTGGGTAAAGGCATATGATCGTACGATTTCACTTCCACTACCAAAGGTATGGAAAGAGCATTACAACGAACTTCGTCCACCTGTTGATATGCAGCTACAGGGCACATCATCGTGGATTAATTTAGTAACAAAGCGCGATCAGCAGGTTCCTGCTGGTTGGTCGGTGGAAGATAGTGGCCACTAATGTCGCAACTTCGCGAGAAGTTAGAAAATACTCAGGATCTAGTCTTTACTGCTGAGTTTCCATCGATTGATGGTGGTGGCATGGCCAGTGTCGAGAAGAATGTAGCGCGCCTTGCGCCATGGTTTGATGCAGTTAATGCCACCGATAATCCAGCAGCCCATGCCCATGCATCCAACACCACAACGGCTATTGCAATGAAGATGCATGGCCTAGAGCCCATTATGCAGATTGTCTGTCGTGATAAAAATCGAATCGCTATTCAAGCCGACATGATGGGCGCCTCACTGCATGGCATCACAAATCTCTCACTTTTAACTGGTGATGATGTGACGGCAGGTGATGAGCCTGAGGCACGTAGAGTCTTTGATATCGATAGCGCACAAGCGATTAATATTGCAAGGGCTATGGCCACTGGTACCTATCTATCTGGGCGAGCAATAAAGCCAGCACCTGATTTCTATATTGGAGCAGTTGAAAATTCGGCCGCTCCTCCATTTGATTATCGAATTCAGCGCGCCCTCAAGAAGCATCGTGCAGGTGCAAGATTTCTGCAGCTACAGATTTGCTATCACCCTGATCGTCTAGAGGCATTTTGCAAAGGTGTCGCCGAGGTAGCACCAGATCTCAAACTCATTCCAACGATTGTCATTGTTAAGGGAGCTAAACCATTGGGCTTTATGCACGATAAAGTGCCAGGCATTGATGTCCCATCCCAAACTTTGGCCCGTGTTCAAAACGCTAGCGACCAGAGCGAAGAGGTCTATGCCTTGACTCTTGAGTTAGCCCAGCACGCTCTCTCGCTTCCTGGAGTACGCGGGTTACATATCACAGACTTTCGACACGATGACTCGTTAGCACGTTTTATGTCAGATCTCGGAAGAACCCCAAGAAACTAATTAGGAGCCCCTACATGCATACAGTTCTATCCTCACCTAACAAGACGGTTACGATCGGCCACGATCAACCATTTTGTATTATTGGTGAGCGTATTAATCCGACTGGCCGTAAAAAATTTCAAGAGCAACTAAGAGCTGGTGATTTAACGGCGATAGAGAAGGATGTAATCGCCCAAGTTGCTGGAGGCGCTAATGTCTTAGATGTAAATATGGGAGTTCCCCTTACCGATGAGCCGGCACTACTGTCCAAGGCCATCACTCTGATTCAAACTCTTACGGATACGCCCATCTGTATCGATTCATCAATTATTGAGGCACTACAAGCCGGGCTCGAGGTATATCAGGGCAAAGCGTTGGTAAATAGCGTTACTGGTGAAGATGAGCGTATGGAACTTATTTTGCCACTCATTAAAAAACATGGTGCGGCGATTATTGCACTGCCCAATGATGAAACTGGAATTCCAGCAACGGCTGCAGAGCGAATGGTTATTACAGAAAAAATTGTTCGCACAGTTGAAAAACATGGTATCCCGCTAGATGATTTAATAATCGATCCACTAGCCATGACGGTAGGCGCAGATCCAGAGGCTGTAAAAATCACGCTTGAAACAATCTATTTGATTCGCGAAAAATGGGGGCTGAATATGACATTAGGTGCCTCCAATATCTCCTTTGGTCTGCCGTATCGCCACGCGCTTAATGCTGCATTCTTACCTGCAGCAATGTCACATGGATTGACCTGTGCAGTAATGGATGCCCGCACGCCACTGATTGTTGAATCCGTGCGCGCTGCAGATTTACTTCTAGGTTTAGACCCATGGGGTTCAAATTGGATAACTCGCTTTAGAGCTATGGAAGCAGCTAAAGCTGCACTAGGAGAAGGTGTCTAACTATTAGTAACGACAAGGTCTACCCAGATCCATCACTTGTGCCACATCACGACGGTACCGGCCGAATCAAGCTGGCCTTCCGGTCCCTTGAAAAAGATAACTCTGTCGCATCTGAGAAAACTATTACAGTACCAACTGGCGTTAGTGCATTTGATGCAGCCTCCTGGAACGGTATTGCTATCGATTCAACCTGTGGCGGGTATGGAACCTGCAAGAAGTGCCGCATCAAAATTACCGATGGAGATGTAGAGCCATCAAAGTTGGATTTCCGAGCATTTACCGAAACAGAGATAAGACAGGGCTGGCGATTAGCATGTTTAGTGCGCACCAGTGTCGATATCTCCATCGATGTTCCTGCATTAACTACCCGCCCAAAGGCTGCAACCGTCGGTGTTGGACGTCAAGTGATACTGCGCCCTGCCGTACAAAAGCGCTACGTCGAGCTTGAAGAGCCGACTTTGCACGATCAGCGCACCGACATCGTGCGCTTATTCGATGCAATTGAAGATATCGAAGGTACAGCATCACTGGCTTCAATGCGCAATATCCCCCGCGTACTACGTGCAGCAAACTTTAAAGTTACTGCAGTCTTTGTCGATCAGGATTTCATCGACATCGAACCCGGTGATACAACTGCCTTTCGCTACGGCATCGCTTATGACTTAGGAACAACTACAGTTGTTGCAACTCTTCTCGATCTCAATACTGGAACGCCTCTGGCAGTTAAATCAATTCTCAATAAACAGCAGCCATTTGGCGCCGATGTTATTACTCGTATTAGTGCAACGATGCTCGATCCTGCAGCTCTTGATAAACTATCCTCACTTGCCCAAGAGACACTCAATCAACTCACGCAAGAGGTCTGTAGTGAGGCAGGGGTCGACCCACTTCACGTCTATGAGATTGCAATCGCTGGCAATGCCACGATGAATCAACTTCTACTTGGTATAGACCCAGAGCCACTTGGGGTTGCGCCATTTATTATGGCCTCAGCTGATTTTCCTAACATTGATGCAGTTGATATCGGAATTGCTATCCATCCGCGAGCAAAGGCCGTTATCTTGCCATCACTTGGTGCCTACGTTGGCGGCGACATTATCGCTGGCGCACTTGCATCGGGCATGGATCGCGATAAGCGCCTGCGCTTATTTATCGACGTTGGCACTAACTGCGAGATTGTTTTAGGCGATGGTGAAAAGATTTTAGCAACTGCCGCTCCTGCCGGTCCCGCCTTTGAAGCGGCAAGTATTAAATGTGGTGTCCGCGCAGCATCTGGTGCGATTGAAACTATCAAAATTACCGACGGTCAGTTAGTTATCGGCACGATTGATGACACACCTGCCATTGGAATCTGTGGCTCTGGCTTAGTTGATGCCTGCGCATCACTTGTTGGAGTGGGTTTACTCGATCACTCGGGACGTTTTGTCACCGATGAGATCGCTAAGCAGGTTGCACCAACCTTGGCCGATCGTTTATTAGAGCGCGAGGGTGAGCGCGTATTTGTCTTAACATGGAGCAAAGAGGTTGGAGATTTAAGCGACTGTGTATTTTTAACTCAGCGCGATGTCCGCGAACTTCAATTTGCTAAAGCTGCCATTGCAACAGGTTGGGCGCTACTGCTTGAAGAGTTTGGTGTTGCAGAGTCTGAGATTCAACAAGTTCTGCTCGCAGGCTCTTTTGGTTCATACCTCTCCCCCGCATCTGCGGTAAAGATCGGACTTGTACCTAAGCTTTCAGTGATGCGTATCCTCTCGGCTGGAAATGTTGCCGGAGAGGGTGCCAAGATGGTTTTACTCTCGGCCCAAGAGCGCCATGGTGCCACAGCATTGTTGAAGGAGATTAATTACGTCGAGCTCTCAGATCGCGCAGATTTTAATGACAAGTTTGTAGATCGCTTAGCTTTCCCAGCATGAGTATCGGGATCGTAGCCTGCGGTGCGCTGGCTACACATATCGGCGATATCGTTAATGAAAATGAGCTGGACGTGGTTATTTATCCACTTCCACCGCTTCTGCATAACCGCCCCGAAAAAATCGCTGGCGAAGTTGATGCTCTTTTATGCGAGATCAAAGATAAACACAGCACATGCGCCGTTGCTTATGCCGACTGCGGTACATATGGTGCTTTAGATGCCGTGATTGAGCACCACAATGTAAAACGTCTTCGTGGTAATCACTGCTATGACATCTTTGCAGGTGCCACTGAGATCGAGCGAATCATGGCCGAAGATGCTGGCACGTATTTCTTGACTGATTTTTTGGTGAAGTCTTTTCATCGAAGCGTCATAGTTGAGCTCGGTTTAGATAAGTATCCGCATCTGCGCGATGATTACTTTAAGAACTACACGCGCGTAATCTGGTTAGCACAGATTCGTACCCCCGAATTAGAAAAGGCCGCTATCGATGCAGCGGCAGAGATTGGTCTTCCACTTCAGATTCAATCAGCTGGCTATGCAGGTTTAACTCACCAGGTTATGGAGCTAATTTCTCACTAACAAGATCTCAATAGCCTTGAGGACTATCGGTGAAAGCTCTGCTTTATTGACATCACTGTGCAGTCGTTCAATCATGGTTGGAGTCCAGAACTGCACAATATGGTGGGCAAGATTTATTTCAGGGGCATCGGTTGTCGGAAGATTTGCCGCAATCTGATTAGCCATTCGTATGATGGAATCTAACTGAGGATCTCCACCGATATGTGTCTCGATCATGGCACCCGGGCCTTTAATACTTGGTGAAACCTCAACGGCTGTGACTTTGTACTCAGGGCAGTTAGTGGCCCAATCTGAAAAATCAGTGGTGATGACATTGGCACCACTTTCAGGAAAATGGAAAGTTGTGTATACGACACCAGCTGGAACCTCATCGCTGATGCGTGCCTTCATAATCGTTTCACCAACCCGGCTTGCCAGCTTTACCCATGAGCCATCGGCGATACCACGCAGCTGTGCATCAGATTCATGCAAATCCAAGATATCTTCGGTGTGCCAAATGTTATTTGCCGTGCGTCGAGTCTGGGCACCAACGTTGTACTGGCTAAGTACCCGCCCAGTAGTAAGCAGTAGCGGGAATTTGCGAGTGGCCTTTTCATCGGTTGGCACGTATGGAGTCTTCATAAACTGACCCTCACCACGCACAAAGTGATCGATATGCATAGTTGGGGTGCCAGTTGGATTGGCTTCATTACATGGCCATTGAATGCTGCCGAGCTCATCTAGTGTCTTAAATGAGACGCCAGAAAAAGTAGGTGTTGTTGCAGCGATTTCATCCATGATCGCAGCGCCATTTTCATAAGACATTGGATAGCCCATAGCAGTTGCTAATTCACAGGCAACATCAAATTCGTTTTTACCTATCTTAGATTTCATTACTGGACGAACGCGGTTAATGCGGCGCTCGGCATTTGTAAATGTGCCATCTTTTTCCAGAAAAGATGTGCCTGGAAAGAAGACATGAGCAAACTTTGAGGTTTCATTAAGGAATAAATCTTGAACTATCACCATGTCCATGGCGCGAAGGGCCGCATGTACATGGGATGTATTGGGATCTGATTGCGCGATATCTTCACCCTGAACAAAGAGCCCTCGATACTCTCCAACTATCGCCGAATCAAACATATTGGGAATGCGCATTCCTGGCTCTGCTTGAAGCTCTATGCCCCAGGCATCATTGAAAATCTTTCGTGTATCGGGATTTGAAATATGGCGATAACCTGAAAGCTCATGCGGGAAAGAGCCCATGTCGCACGATCCCTGCACATTGTTCTGTCCACGAAGTGGATTAACGCCAACACCCTTGCGGCCAATGTTTCCAGTTGCCATAGCCAGATTGGCAATACCCATAACCATTGTCGATCCTTGACTGTGCTCGGTCACACCGAGACCGTAATAAATTGAGCCGTTTTTAGCATTGGCGAACATATGTGCCGCATCACGAATCTGCGCAGCTGGTACTCGCGATGATGCCTCTAATGATTCTGGTGAGTTTTCAGGTAAGGATATAAACGCCTCCCACTCTTTAAATGACCGTGCATCACAGCGCTCTTCCACGAATTCGCGCTTGATTAAACCATCGGTTGCAATCACATGAGCTAGAGCGTTAATTACGGCGACATTTGTACCCGGCATTAACTGCAAGTGATGGGCTGCGACCACTCCAGGAGTTCGAACAAGTGCGATAACACGGGGATCTATAATGATTAATTTGGCGCCTTTTCGTATCGCTTTCTTCATACGTGATGCAAACACTGGGTGTGCAGATGTTGGATTAGCACCGATTAGCATGATGACATCGCTATGTTCGACGGATTCAAAGTCCTGAGTACCGGCCGATGTACCAAAAGTCTGACCTAAACCATATCCAGTTGGTGAGTGGCATACGCGGGCGCAGGTATCGACGTTGTTATTGCCAAAGGCTGCGCGGACCATCTTTTGTACGACAAAGACCTCTTCATTGGTACAACGAGAGGATGTAATTCCACCAATTGCATTCACGCCGCTTTCGCTTTGAATCTTCTTCAAGCCATCGGCAGCATATGCAATCGCCTCGGCCCATGAGACCTCTTTCCATGGATCGGTAATTGCGGCGCGAATCATGGGCTTAGTAATGCGATCGGTATGGGTTGCATAACCATATGCGAAGCGACCCTTAACGCAAGAGTGACCCTCATTAGCACCACCTGCTTTAAGTGGAACCATTCGCACAAGTTCTTCTCCGCGCATTTCAGCTTTAAAGCTACAGCCAACTCCGCAGTAGGCACATGTTGTAATGACCGATGATGTCGGTGCACCGATAGTAAGCAGTGTCTTTTCAGTCAGCGCACCAGTTGGACAGGCCTGTACGCAGGCACCACATGAGACGCACTCACTCTCAATAAAAGATGTGCCTGAAGATGAGACTCGAGCTTCAAAGCCACGGTTCTCAATCGTTAGGGCAAAAGTTCCCTGAACCTCATCACAGGCACGTACGCAACGGTTGCAGACAATGCACTCTGTAGAGTCAAATGTAAAGTATGGATTACTCTCATCTTTTACTAAATCTAAATGTGTTTCTGCGTTTGAATAACGACTAGTTGTAATACCGATCTTCTTAGCTATGCCATGAACTTCGCACTCATCCCCTGTTGCGCAATCTGCTGGGTGATCAGATAAGTAAAGCTCCATGACACCTCTACGGAT
>WLHF01000020.1 GCA_009702835.1 Actinomycetota bacterium | reverse complement strand
CTCTATGTCTCTGATCACCCGCTTCTCGGTGTCGAACACGTGCTTCGAGCAAATACGGATATGACAATCAGCGAGCTCGTTGATGATGGCGCCCACAGTGAATCTATAGTTACGATCGGCGGATTAATTACCAGCATCACACGCAAGGTTTCCAGACAGGGTGCCTCATGGGCAGTTGTCACTGTCGAAGATCTTGAAGGATCACTCGAGGTTTTATTCTTTTCAAATACCTACAATCAATATGCGATGTCGCTAACTGAAGATCGAATAGTGACGGTTCGGGGTCGAGTAGATCGACGCGATGATGCACTACGTTTTACAGCCCTTGAAATGTCGATGCCCGATATCTCGATGGGGCCAACTGGTCCGCTCATTATTTCACTACCCATGTCACAGTGCACCCCACCGATAGTTGATCGAGTCAAGGAGATTTTGCGTTCACACCCTGGTAAGCGTGAAGTTCATCTGCAACTACTCGATAATGGCAGTAGCACTTTTATGAAGATCGATGCATTGGTCACAGCATCTCCCAGTTTGAGCGCTGATTTGAAATCTATACTGGGCCCTAACTGCCTTATATAGGCTCACGTTTTAATTTCGCCCAACCCTTACGTCTCGCCCATTACAATTGCACAGTGATTCGCACTGTTGATTTTCGTGGCCGGGCTCTAACAAAGGCGACCTATCAGAGTGAACTTCCACGCGCGGAATTAAATGTAGCCGAAGCTATGCGCTTAATTGAACCCATACTAGATCGCGTTAAAAACGGCAGCGAATCAGATTTACTCGACTTAGCTCAAGAGTTTGATGGAGTCAGACCATCGAGTATCCGGGTACCGGAGACAGCATTGGTATCTGCACTGGCAGGGCTAGACCCAGCGGTACGTACAGCGCTCGAACTTTCAATTTCACGATTACGAATAGTCCATAGTGATCAAGTTCGCGGTGATACAAAAACCACGGTAGCTGATGGTGGAGTTGTGACTGAAAAATGGATTCCAGTTGATCGCGTAGGACTTTATGTACCTGGTGGTCGCGCCGTTTATCCCAGCAGCGTGATGATGAATGTTATTCCTGCACAGATCGCGAAAGTCGCATCAATCGCCGTTGCATCCCCACCACAAAAAGATTTTGGAGGCTTACCGCACCCAACTATTTTGGCAACCTGTGCACTTCTTGGAATCACTGAGGTCTATGCAATTGGGGGAGCCCAGGCAATCGCACTCTTTGCCTATGGCATGGAGGGTCTTGCAGAAAAATGTGATTTAGTGACAGGTCCTGGGAACATTTATGTTGCCGCCGCAAAGCGTGCACTACGAGGTGTGATCGGAATCGATTCAGAGGCTGGTCCGACAGAGATTGCAATATTGGCAGATAAGAGTGCAATAGCCTCCGATGTTGCAGCAGATCTGATTAGTCAGGCCGAACACGATGTCATTGCCGCTGCAATCCTTGTTACTGATAGTCAGGAGCTGGCCGATGCCGTAAGGGCCGAGCTAATGATTAGGGTGAGGGCTACGAAACACTCAGAGCGAATTCGTGAGGCTTTATCAGGTATCCAATCGGCAATCGCAATTGTTGACTCAATTGAGCAGGGTATAGATGTAGTAAACGCCTATGCTGCAGAGCATTTAGAGATACAGACTATTAATGCGCGTATCGATGCCGGCAAAATTAGAAATGCTGGTGCAGTATTTATCGGTCGTTTCTCGCCGGTATCTCTCGGTGATTATTCGGCAGGATCAAACCACGTTCTACCTACAGGCGGATGCGCATGTCACTCCAGTGGATTATCTGTACAAACATTTCTGCGAGGCCTACATTTTATTGAGTACGATAAAGCTGCATTTTTAGAGATACTTCCTACTGTCGTTACTTTAGCTACCGCCGAGGATTTACCAGCTCACGGTCAGGCGATGTCTGTGCGTTTGGAGAACTTGTCATGAGTTGGCCAACCTGGCTTCCGCTGCGCGATGAACTGCGAGCACTATCGCCATATGGTGCACCGCAAGTACCTGCAGAGGCCGCACTTAATACCAATGAAAATCCTTATGCGCCTTCATTAGCACTTCAGGGCGCGATTACAGATGCCGTTGCACAGGTTTGTGCGAGCCTTAATCGCTACCCAGATCGTGATGCAACACAACTTCGTTCAGCTTTAGCGACATATATGAATGAAGGTAGTGGCACTACCCTCGGTGCCCAGAATATCTGGGCAGCAAATGGTAGTAATGAGATTATTCAATCCATCTTTCTAGCCTTTGGCAGCGGGGCGGCGATCGGCTTTACGCCTTCGTACTCGATGCATCCTCTCATCGCAAAGGTTGCAGGTACTACGTGGATAAATGGCCAGCGCAATTCCGACTTCTCCTTTAATTTAGATTTAGCAGTTCAAGAGATCGCCACCCATAAGCCAATACTCACTTTCATCACAACACCTAATAATCCAACGGGAGATGCGATCTCTATTAGTGATATTGCAGCACTTGCCATCGCTGTCAGTGCTCATGGCGGATTATTGATAGTCGATGAGGCATATGCCGAATTTTCATCGGAAAAATCCGCGCTGACGTTAATCGATTCACATCCTCATGTTCTAGTAATCCGCACTATGAGCAAAGCCTTTGCATTTGCCGGAGCTCGCGTTGGATATCTCATCGGTGAACCACGAGTAATTGATGCGATGATGCTGGTTCGATTGCCATATCACTTGAGTGCCCTCACACAGGCCGCCGCCCTCATTGCCCTCGAGTATCGAGCAGAGCTTTTGGGCAATGTTGCGACACTGATTAGTTCGCGCCAAGGCTTAATAAGTTCACTGCATAACCTTGGTTTGAGCACACGCCCAAGTGCTGCCAACTTCATCTTGTTCACTGGCTTTAGCGCACCAGCGCCACAGCTCTGGAGCCAGCTCCTTGAAAAGGGTGTTCTGATTAGAGATGTGGGATTATCGTCGTATCTTCGCGTCACCGTCGGCAATGAGGCCGAAAACAAAGCATTTTTAAAGGCATTAACCGAACTCCTGTAGAAAGTGAGAACACTATGAGAACTGCACGAATTGAACGAGAGACTAAAGAGTCACACGTTTTAGTCGAACTCAACTTAGATGGCCAAGGTGTCATCGATGTATCGACCGGTGTTCCATTCTTTGATCACATGATGTCCCAACTCGGTAAGCACTCCGGCTTTGATTTACGCGTTAAAACTACGGGAGATATAGATGTCGACTCCCACCATAGTGTTGAAGATACCTCTCTTGCATTCGGGCAAGCTCTGCGCGAGGCATTAGGGGACAAGGCTGGCATCCGTCGTTTTGGAGATTCCATGGTTCCGCTGGATGAAGTTCTTGTCCAAGCTGCAGTTGATTTATCTGGACGTCCTTACCTTGTACATCGCCAACCTGAAATTGTTGAGCTCATCGGAACTTTCGATACAACTTTAGGTAAACACATCTGGGAATCAATCGTTGCAGAGGCTCATATTGCACTGCATATCCGTGTACTTGAGGGACGCAACGCCCACCATGTATTTGAAGCTCAGTTCAAAGCTGTAGCGCGCGCACTTCGTGATGCCGTTTCGTTAGATGGCCGAGTGGCAGGAATTCCCTCAACTAAGGGCTCTCTTTGATCGCAATTCTTGATTATGGATCTGGCAACTTACGATCGGCCGAACGTGCATTTGCAACGAGCGGCTTAGATGTAGTTGTCACATCTGATGCACGCATCGCAGTAGAGGCCGATGGTCTGGTTGTCCCAGGTGTCGGTGCATTCGCGGCCTGCATGCAGGGATTAAACGCCATCGATGGCGCAAACATTATTAAGAAGAGATTAGAGCGCGAACGTCCAACATTTGGAATATGCATCGGTATGCAGATTCTCTTTGCATTGGGGGAGGAGCATTCACTGGGCAAGCCTCACTCAGGTGTCGGTATCTGGCCCGGTTCTATTAGCGAATTAGCTGCACCAATTTTGCCGCACATGGGATGGAACAGCGTTGAAGCACCATATGAGTCGGTTTTATTTGCAGGCGTTGAAAGTGAGTCTTTCTACTTTGTGCACTCATATGCAGCAAAAACCGCCTTTGGAAAACTGCAGACATGGACTACATATGGGGAGCGATTTTTATCGGCAGTTGAGGATGGCTATGTCGTTGCAACACAGTTTCACCCAGAAAAATCGGGCGATGCTGGCCTTAAACTCATAAAGAATTGGACACAATCGCTATGAAGTATTTAGAGCTCTTACCTGCAGTTGATGTCAAAGATGGACGTGCCGTTCGCTTAGTGCAGGGTGAGTTATCAAAAGAGAGTATTTACGGCGCTCCGCTTGAAGTTGCACTTGCGTTTCAAAACGCTGGGGCAGAGTGGATTCACTTAGTGGATTTAGATGCAGCCTTTGGGCGCGGAGACAATGCTCGCATCCTGGCCGAAATTGTCGGTGTGCTGGATATTAAAGTCGAGCTCTCAGGCGGAGTTCGAGATGACGAATCTCTAGCGCGCGCGATCGCTACTGGATGTAGACGCATTAACTTAGGTACGGCAGCCCTTGAAAATCCCGAATGGACTGCGCGCATTATTGCCGAGCATGGGGATTTAATCGCAGTTGGCTTAGATGTACGTGGACAAATATTGGCTGCACGCGGTTGGACAAGTGAAGGGGGGGATCTCTTTGAAACACTTGCACGTCTTGATCGCGATGGTTGTGCGCGATATGTAGTCACTGATGTTACTAAAGATGGAACCTTAACCGGACCAAATATCGAGCTATTGAAATCTGTTTGTGCTGCAACTTCTAAGCCGGTGGTTGCAAGTGGTGGAATCTCAAACCTTAGTGATATTGCAGATTTAGCGGCTCTAACTTCGATAGGCATTGAAGGTGCAATCGTTGGTAAAGCGCTTTATGCTGGTGCATTCACTTTGGGCGAGGCGTTAAGGGTTGCATCCACATGACCCTCTCAGTGCGCATCATTCCATGTCTTGATGTAACAGATGGTCGAGTTGTCAAGGGTGTTAACTTCACAAATCTTGTTGATGCCGGTGATCCTGTTGAGATGGCACAACTGTATGGCGCAGAGGGAGCTGATGAACTTACATTTCTAGATATCTCGGCAAGTAGTTCGGGGCGCGAAACTACCTTAGACATTGTTCGTCGCACCGCAGAACAGGTTTTTATTCCGCTTACCGTTGGTGGAGGAATCCGAAGTGTTCTGGATGTGAATCGACTTTTGCGTGCAGGAGCTGACAAGATTTCTATTAATACATCGGCTATCGCTCGCCCTGAATTAATTGCAGAGATCGCAGATCGTTTTGGTTCTCAGGTCTTAGTTTTATCGGTCGATGCACGCAGAGCACGCACAGACTCTGGCTTTGAAGTTACAACACATGGTGGACGCGAAGGTAGTAATTTAGATGCTCTCATGTGGGTAGAAAAAGCCTGCGCACTCGGAGTCGGGGAGATCCTCTTAAATTCAATGGATGCAGACGGTACGCGCGCCGGTTATGACATCGGAATGATTCGCGCGGTGCGCTCGGTATCTAAGGTCCCACTTATCGCAAGTGGCGGGGCGGGCAGCCTTGCAGACTTTGCCGCTGCTTTAGATGCTGGGGCAGATGCACTCCTTGCCGCAAGCGTCTTTCACTTTGGTGTTCATCGCATTAAGGATGTTAAGTCATATTTGGGCTCACATAATTATCCGGTGCGCGCTATCGCCACTTTGTAAGGCAGAATTACCCTATGGCCACCCTTGATCCTGCAATCACAGCACTGCTGAAAGAGCCATCGGCGCTCATCCCAGCTATCGTGCAGGATTTTACAAGCCACGAGGTTTTGATGCTGGCCTATATGAACGCCGAATCATTGGCGATAACTTTAACAACAGGTAAGGCGACTTTTTGGAGTCGCAGCAGAAATGAGATTTGGGTAAAGGGATCTACATCGGGTCACTTTCAAGAGGTGCACTCGATTGCACTCGATTGTGATGGAGATGCTCTGTTGATTCATGTCACCCAAGTTGGCGTGGCATGTCACACTGGAAATGCCACATGTTTTCATCGTCCACTAAAAAAAGATACTCAGTAAGCCAAATGAGAGTTTCTATGGGTTCGGAGGTTTAAATGAAGGGTTCGCTAGCAGTTATAGTTAGTGCAGTTGTGATTCTTACCGTAGTTCTTTTTGCCAGTCGTAAGCTACGACTATCTCCGCGCTATGAGCGCACCCCCCGGTCATTAAATCCATGGAACTCACAGGATAAAGGCATTGACCCAAGTGATGAAGTTTGAGCATCTAAAGATAGGATTAATAAATGGTCGCCTTTAATCAAAAGTATCAAAGGTTCTTCACTTTAGTTTCACGCTTAGTAATTGGTGGAGTTTTACTGGTTGCTGGAGGATTAAAGGCATTTGTTCCGGCCGAGGCAGCTGGCGCCGTTGCCGCTTATAAGATTCTGCCGACGCAGATCGCCCACATCGTGGGATATGCCCTTCCATGGTTTGAAATAGCGATCGGGCTTCTCCTTATTATTGGTATCTCCGTGCGCATGACCTCTATTCTCGCCGGCGCCATCATGGTCTTATTTATAGTGGCAATTGCCAGTGTCTGGACCCGAGGAATTCTTATTGATTGCGGATGCTTTGGCGGTGGTGGGTCGATCGATCCATCCAAGGCCGCGCAAGTTCACCGCTCATATGCCCTTGAAATCGCGCGCGATTTAGGATTGGCATTACTGGCGCTCTATCTATACTTTTTCCCTTACGGCTTCTTATCACTTGATAAATCCCCACCACCAAACGAGGAGATGTAAATGTCCAAGGCGGCAAAGGCAACTACAGGTGGAGATCACTTCACTCGCTGGTTGGTAATTGGAATGGTAGCGATTGTTGTTCTCACCGGTGTCGTTTTTTCCATGATGAGTTCATCGACAAAAGCTAACGAGTCATTTGCAGCACTCAAGGGTTACACCATGGGTGAAGCAGTAAGTGCAACCATTAATCCCGCTGCCGGCTCTGGTCTAACACTAAATCCCGGTGCGCCAGTAACAATCGATCTATGGGAAGATCCTCAGTGTCCAGTTTGCCGAATCTTTGAAACATCAATTGGTGCATACATCGACACCCAGATACGGACCAAAAAGGCTACCGTTGTTTATCACGTTCTATCTTTCCTTGGACCAGAATCTGTCCGTGCGGCAAATGCGATGATGTGCGCCGCCGATGAGGGTCACTATCTCGATTATCACAAATCGCTCTACATTGTGCAGCCAGCTCTAGAAAACTCGGGCTTTTTCTCAAATGAGAACCTCATAAAAATTGGTGAGACTATTGGAATCAAGTCAGAGAGTTTTAGCGAGTGTGTGACTAAGGGCTCTAAGCTCGATTTGGTAAAGACACATGCCGATTCGATGCAGGGATACAAAGTTCAAGGAACCCCCACAGTATTTATTAATGGCAAACTCTGGGAGCGCAAAGTAAGTGGATTTGATTTAAATGAGTTCCGCCTTGCTGTAGAGGCTGGCTAACACTTGCTACGTTCGATTCCATCGCCAACTTTCACGGCGCTGGAAATCGGGCCGCTCACGATTCATATGTATGCCCTGTGCATCATTACAGGAATTGCCGTTGCAATTTGGCTAGGTGATAAACGCTTTAGAACTGTTGCACCCAATGGAAAATCGGTAGTTTCAGAGGTAGCGATTACCGCCGTGCCATTCGGAATCATTGGTGGACGTATCTATCATGTGATCTCTTCACCCGATGCTTACTTTGGCAGTGGAGGCAATCCTCTCGACGCTTTCAAAATCTGGGAAGGCGGTCTCGGCATCTGGGGCGCTATCTCACTCGGAACAGTCGCTGCCTGGCTGCGCTATCGCAGCTTGGCCCAGAGAATCGATCTCCCAGCCTTTACTTACTTTATGGATGCACTTGCACCTGGGGTTCTCTTTGCTCAAGCAATCGGCCGCTTTGGAAATTGGTTTAACATCGAACTCTTTGGTCGTCCACTCGATGCTCCATGGGCGCTAACAGTTCCATTACTGAATCGCCCTAATGGATTTACACAGTTTGCAACTTTTCATCCCACCTTTCTCTATGAGGCGATCTGGTCAACTGCATTAGCATTTCTATTAATCAGATTTAGTAAGAGATTTCGCCCAGGCCAGCTTTTTACTCTCTATATCTTGGGTTACTGCATTGGCCGTATTGGTATTGAGGCGATTCGGATCGATCAGGCACATGAGATTTTTGGGCTGCGCGTAAACCTCTGGGTTGGATTATTTGTTGCTATTGGCGCACTCATTAGCTTTCGTCGTTTAAATAAAGGCGCACCCGAACTTCTCGGGTAGGCTATCTACTATGGCCTTAGATGATGTATATGCGCGCAATCTTCACCACCGAACCCATCGAGCGGGGTGGCTTCGCGCAGCAGTCTTAGGTGCCAACGATGGTTTGGTCTCTACTGCCTCTCTCATGATCGGTGTTGTAGCCGCTGGGAAAAATGAGTTTTTAATGACTGCAGGACTTGCAGGAATTAGCGCCGGTGCAATGTCGATGGCAGTAGGCGAATATGTTTCAGTGCGCTCACAAAATGATATTGAAGAATCCGATCGCATACTTGAAATGGAACATCTTGCAACAGATCCTGCGGGAGAGCTATTAGAGCTCCAACATATTTATATCAACCGTGGATTAACTCCAGAGCTTGCGATGGAGGTTGCTACTGCGATGCATGCAAAGGATCCGCTTGCAGCGCACTTACGCGATGAACTCGGTCAACATCCCCACACTAAGGCCCGCCCAGTACAGGCGGCGATCGCATCGGCTATCTCATTTACTGCAGGTGGGCTTATTCCCTTTGCTGGAGCCATTGCCTCAACAGTTGGGACAAAGGCTTTGAGCATTGTTGGCTTCACGATCGTGGGCCTTGTTCTCACGGGAGTGCTCAGCGCACGAACAGCTGGCTCTAAAATCCTCAGCACCACGGTGCGAGTAATTATTGGAGGCGCTTTAGGCATGCTCATCACCGCTGGAATCGGTCAGATCGCTCAAGTTGCCGGTATTTAAACTCTTCCAATGCTAGTTTTTATTGCTACTCTTTATACCGCTACATAAGTAATTAGTACCAGGGCCAAGGTTGTCCCGAAAAAATTCGACAATCGGAGCTCAATCACCATGGCTTTGCCTTCCAAATATCCACATGCACAGGGACTCTATGACCCTGCCCAAGAGCATGATGCATGCGGTGTTGCGATGGTTGCAACTCTTAATAGGGTAGCAACACACGAGATTGTAGAAAAAGCGCTCATAGCCTTGCGTAATCTCGAACATCGCGGTGCATCAGGGGCCGAACCAGATAGTGGCGATGGTGCAGGTATCTTAATTCGCATACCAGATCAGTTTTTTCAAGCCGTCACACCATTTGATTTGCCGGCAGAAGGCTCATATGCAACGGGTATTGCCTTTATTGAAAAAGCTGCCGATGTTAAAGATCAGATTACGCATCTGGCAACAGAGGAGGGTTTAAAAGTTATTGGGTGGCGTGATCTCCCGATAAATCCAACGGGTCTTGGTCAGACTGCGCTCTCAGTAATGCCGGATTTCCAACAGTTATTTATTAGTGGCTTAAAGAATGAAAGCGGCCTAGTCCTTGAGCGCATGGCTTTCTGTCTGCGCAAGCGTGCCGAACATGCACTGCCACTTTATTTTCCATCACTATCTGCCCAAACAATTGTCTATAAAGGAATGCTTACTACGGGTCAGCTAGAAGAGTTCTTCCCAGATCTAAGCGATGAGCGTGTGGTTTCTCCTTTAGCACTCGTGCACTCCCGTTTTTCTACAAATACTTTTCCATCGTGGCCACTAGCCCACCCATATCGCTTCATTGCACATAACGGTGAAATTAATACTGTTAAAGGCAACCGTAACTGGATGCGTGCACGCGAATCGCTTCTTGAAAGTGATCTGATACCGGGAGATTTGAAGCGCTTGTTCCCAATTGTGCAGATGTCAGGTAGCGATTCAGCATCCTTCGATGAAGTTCTTGAGCTTCTCTATCTAGGTGGACGTTCATTGCCACACGCGGTTTTAATGATGATTCCTGAGGCTTGGGAAAATCACACGTCAATGTCAGCTCAGCGCCGTGATTTTTATACCTTCCATGCATCTCTTATGGAGCCATGGGATGGACCGGCATGTGTAACTTTCACCGACGGCCATCAGGTTGGAGCGGTCTTAGATCGCAACGGTCTGCGTCCTTCGCGATTCTGGGTTACTAAGGATGGTCTAGTTGTTTTAGCCTCTGAAGTTGGTGTTCTAGATATCGCCCCGGAGAACATTGTTCGAAAGGGGCGCTTGCAACCCGGAAAGATGTTCTTAGTAGATATCGAAGCCGGTCGCATCATTGAAGATGAAGAGATAAAAGATTCATTAGCTGCAGCTGCGCCATATGGTGATTGGCTTCACGCTGGAATGGTCAAACTCAGTGAACTTCCCTCCCGCGAACATATCGTCTATCCGCACTCATCAGTTGTGCGACGACAGCGCGCATTTGGTTACACCGAAGAAGAGCTGCGTATGTTAATTACTCCCATGGCAGGCAAGGGAGTGGAGGCGCTAGGTTCGATGGGAACTGATACACCTATAGCAGCTCTTTCCTATAAACCCCGTCTGCTATTTGATTACTTTTCACAGCTCTTCGCCCAAGTTACCAATCCACCGCTAGATGCAATTCGCGAAGAGTTAGTTACAAGTCTAGGCACAGCGATGGGCCCAGAACATAATCTTTTAGATCCCGGTCCCTTTTCATGTAGACAAATCTCACTTGCATTCCCAGTGATTGATAATGACGAGCTTGCAAAGATTATTCACGTTAACGCCGACGGGGATCACCCAGGTTTAACTGCACATGTTGTCCGTGGATTATTCTTTGTCGCCGACGGTGGAGATTCACTGCGCGCAAGAATCGATGAGATTAAAGCCGAAGTCTCACAGGCGATCAACGACGGTGCCCGCATCATTGTTCTCTCTGACCGAGATGGCGATACCGAAGAGGCGCCAATTCCATCGCTCTTGCTAACATCTGCAGTGCATCACCATTTAATTCGCGAGAAAACCCGTACAAAAGTAGGCCTAGTTGTTGAAGCTGGAGATGTTCGCGAAGTTCATCACGTCGCCCTTCTCATCGGATACGGTGCGGCAGCAGTTAATCCATATCTTGCAATGGAGAGTGCTGAAGATTTAGTTCTGCAGGGTGTAATCACAGGCATTACCCCTGAAAAGGCTGTTCGTAACTTAATTAAATCTTTAGGCAAAGGCGTTTTGAAAGTTATGTCGAAGATGGGTATTAGCACCATCGCCTCATACACAGGTGCCCAGGTCTTTGAAGCAGTTGGATTGAGCAGCGAAGTTGTCGATGAGTTCTTTGTTGGCACTACATCGCGATTGGGCGGAGTCTCCCTAGATGTTATTGCACAGGAAACTATCGCTCGCCATCACATCGCTTATCCGCCGGGGGGAGAAGTTCCTGGCACTAAACGACTGCCCATTGGTGGGGAATATCAATGGCGCCGTGAAGGCGAACCGCACTTATTTGATCCTGAAACAGTCTTTGCCCTACAACACTCGACTCGCACAAAGCGCTATGACATCTTCAAGCGCTATACCAACCGAGTTAATGATCAGAGCACACGGTTAATGACACTGCGCGGATTATTTGAGTTCAAAGATCAGAGCGCTATTTCTATCGGTGAGGTCGAACCAGCTAGTGCGATCATCGCCCGTTTTTCTACAGGTGCAATGTCATACGGCTCAATTTCACAAGAGGCTCATGAAACTTTAGCTGTAGCGATGAATCGTCTTGGCGCGAAATCAAACACTGGTGAGGGTGGTGAAGATCCATCACGCTATGTTGTAATGAAGAATGGAGATTCAAAGCGCTCTGCGATTAAGCAAGTCGCATCGGGCCGTTTCGGTGTTACCAGTCAATACTTAGTTAACGCCGATGATATTCAAATCAAAATTGCGCAGGGAGCAAAGCCTGGCGAGGGTGGACAACTACCTGGCAACAAGGTATATCCCTGGATAGCAAAGGTTCGTTATTCAACACCAGGTGTTGGTCTTATCTCTCCGCCGCCGCACCACGACATTTACTCCATCGAAGATCTAGCACAGCTGATCCATGATTTAAAGAACGCCAATAAAAATGCACGCGTGCATGTAAAGCTCGTTGCCGAAGTTGGTGTTGGAACCGTTGCAGCAGGAGTCAGCAAGGCACATGCCGACGTTGTATTGATCTCAGGTCACGATGGTGGCACTGGTGCATCACCACTCACATCACTCAAACATGCCGGGGCTCCATGGGAGCTTGGCTTAGCTGAGACTCAACAGGTTTTGCTACTCAATAATCTACGTGATCGAATCGTTGTACAGGCCGATGGGCAGTTAAAGACTGGTCGCGATGTAATTATTGCCGCTCTGCTTGGCGCAGAAGAGTTTGGTTTTGCTACCGCTCCGCTGGTTGTTTCAGGCTGTGTCATGATGCGCGTCTGTCACTTAGATACATGTCCAGTCGGTGTGGCCACGCAGAACCCCGAACTTCGTGCGCGCTTTACAGGCAAGCCCGAATTCGTAGAGACATTCTTCGAATACATCGCCGAAGAAGTCCGAGAGATATTAGCTAGCTTAGGTTTTAGAACCCTGCTTGAAGCAATAGGCCATGTTGAGTATCTAGAAACACGTCGCGCAGTTGAACACTGGAAGGCCAGTGGTTTAGACCTCTCGCCACTTCTTGTGCGTCCTGAAAGCTTAAGTGCGCTGCACAATACTGCACGCCAAGATCATGGACTTGACGCCGCCCTTGATAATCAGCTGATTGATCTGGCACAACCGGCACTGACACAACAAGAGTTAGTGCGTATCGATCTACCGGTGCGAAATGTGAACCGAACTGTTGGAACTATGTTGGGCGCAGAAATTACTCGGACCTACGGTGCTGCTGGACTGCCCGATGGAACCATTGATATTACCTTGCGAGGGTCTGCGGGCCAATCACTTGGTGCATTTATACCTGCAGGCTTAACGATTCGTTTGTATGGTGATTCAAATGACTATGTCGGTAAGGGTATTTCTGGAGGTCGCGTAATAGTGCGCCCAGATATTGCATCGACATTTAACTCACATGAAAATGTCATCGCAGGAAATGTCATTGGCTATGGCGCAACTTCTGGTCACATTATGATTCGCGGAGTAGTGGGAGAGCGCTTCTGTGTCCGTAACTCTGGGGCAACTGCCATAGTCGAAGGCATTGGGGACCATGGCTGCGAATACATGACTGGCGGAACGGTTGTGGTTCTCGGAAATATTGGCCGCAACTTTGCCGCAGGAATGTCAGGTGGGCGGGCCTTTGTTTTAGATTTAGATCCGGTAAACGTCAATACCGACATGGTAGATGTCATCGCGGTACCAGTTGATCAACGCGAAGTTCTGAAGTCGATCATCACAGAGTTTGCAGATAGCACTGACTCGCTCATTGCTAGAGCGCTATTGGCAGATTGGGATATCGCCATAAATCGCATCTCCCTTGTCATGCCACGTGATTATGCACGGGTACTTGATGCAATGGCACGTGCCACTCGCGAAGGATTACCAGTTGACGCACTTGTTATGGAGGTAGCAGCTCTTGGCTGATCCAAAGGGATTTATAACAACGCCGCGTGAAGTTCCAACACGTCGCCCAGTTGATGTTCGCATACTAGATTGGCGCGAGGTATACGAACCACAGAGCTTTGAACATCTGCAAAAGCAGGCTGGGCGCTGCATGGACTGCGGAATTCCCTTCTGTCACGAGGGATGCCCACTCGGCAATCTCATCCCAGAGTGGAATGACTTAATTTGGCGCGGAGATACGCGCGAAGCAATCGATCGTTTACACGCGACAAATAATTTCCCAGAGTTCACAGGACGTTTATGTCCTGCACCATGTGAGACTGCATGTGTAATTGGAATCAATCGTGATGCAGTAACGATCAAGCAAGTTGAACTACGCACCATTGAAGAGGCCTTTGCTACCGGTGAGGTAAAGCCACTCATACCCGATCGGCTCACTGGAAAGACTGTTGCAGTTATTGGCTCAGGCCCTGCGGGATTAGCTGCGGCGCAACAGTTAACTCGTGCTGGACATACCGTTGCTGTGTATGAACGTGCGCCAAAAATCGGCGGCTTACTTCGCTATGGAATTCCTGAGTTTAAAATGGAGAAGCACATTCTCGATCGCAGGTTAGAACAGATGGAGAAAGAGGGAACACGTTTTCGACCCGGCGTAGATGTCGGAGGAGAGCTCACAGGATCTGCCCTTCGCAAAAAATACGATGCAATCGTCTTAGCAGTGGGTGCCACAAAGTGGCGTGATCTAGATATTTCAGGGCGCGACTTAGTCGGTGTCTACCAAGCCATGGAGTATTTGCCGTGGGGCAATGCACAGGCCCTAGGTGAGGTAGATGTTCCGTTGATTAATGTTGCAGGAAAGCACGTCGTGATTTTGGGTGGGGGAGACACGGGTGCTGACTGTTTAGGAACAGCGATACGTCAAGGTGCGGCAAGCATTACTCAATTAGAGATCATGCCAAGGCCAAGTGATGAGCGCCCAGCATCACAACCATGGCCGACGTATCCGATGATTTATCGCGTATCCAGTGCTCATGAAGAAAAAGATAATCGAATGTTTTCAGTTAGCACTGAGGAGTTTCTAGGCGATGATGCTGGAAACCTGCGAGCAATAAAAATTGTCGAAACAGAGTTTATTAATGGAAAATTTGAAGCCGTAGGAGGAAGTACCAAAGAGATCCCTGCAGATTTCGTATTTCTGGCTATGGGCTTTACTGGCCCAGAACAGTCTCCACTACTGACCCAGCTAGAGGTTGCTATCGATGATCGTGGCAACATTGTTCGTGATGCTAACTTTGCAGCAAATGATGATGGTGTATTTGTTGCAGGTGATGCTGGCCGCGGTCAATCACTTATTGTTTGGGCGATCGCAGAGGGGCGAAGTACAGCATCGGCAGTGGATAGATATCTCACCGGTGATACGCAACTTCCATATCCAATCGAGCCCACTACCCGTCAGTTGATGGTTTAAGGTTGTCTTATGCGTAGAGCAAAAATAGTCTGCACAATGGGTCCTGCCGTTGAATCTGCTGAAAAGGTGAAGGCGCTCATCGACGCCGGAATGAACATGGCTCGCTTGAATCTTTCTCACGGCTCATATGAAGAACACCAAATGCGATTTGATCAAGTACGAGCAGCGGCAAAAGAGGCAGGGCGTCCCGTTGCTATTCTTGTTGACTTACAAGGACCAAAGATTCGGCTTGCTAGATTTATTGATGGCCCACACGAATTAGCGCGTGGAGATATCTTTACTATTACTACCGATGAAGTCGATGGCACAAAAGATCGTGTTGGTACGACGTATAAGGGACTACCAGGAGATTGCAAGGCCGGAGATCTCATATTGATCGATGATGGAAAAGTAACTGTGCAGGTTGTAGAAGTTAAAGGCAACGATGTGATTACTAAGGTCATCGAGCCAGGGGCAGTAAGCAATAACAAAGGAATAAATCTTCCAGGGGTTGCCGTCTCGGTGCCTGCTATGTCAGAAAAAGATATTGAAGATCTACGTTGGGGACTTCGGGCAGGTGCTGATTTCATTGCACTTTCATTTGTTAGAAACGCCGCCGATATTAATGATGTTCATGCAATTATGGATGAAGAAGGTATTCGAATTCCAGTTATTGCCAAAATTGAAAAACCTCAAGCCGTTGTAAATATT
>WLHF01000002.1 GCA_009702835.1 Actinomycetota bacterium | reverse complement strand
TAAAAAGGGGCGCTTTAACCAGCGCCCCTTTTTTATTTCTCTAGAATTAATCTGTAGATAATTATTGATGAAGGGAGTAAACAATGGAGAATAAAGAGAGAGCTCCATCACGCCCCTCTTCATCCAAGCCATCAGGGCCAAATAGTTCACGCCGGCGTGAGGATTTACCAGCTCGCGGCGGATCTAATACGCGCGCAGGTGCACCTCGTCAAACACGTGATGGAAGCGATCCTCGCGGCACCAGGTCTGCACCGATAGATCGCGATCAATCGCGTCTGCGCCCACGAATATTCGAACCCGATATTCCAGAAGAGATTACGGGGGAGGAGCTCGATAAATCGCTACGCGCCGAACTTCTCTCACTATCGCCAGAGAATGCAAAAGTTGTTGCACGACATTTAGAGTGTTTAGCACTCTATGCAGATAGCGATCCACTGCTTGCACACAAACATGGAGTTGCCGCAGCTCATCACGCCGGACGGTTAGCAGTTGTTCGTGAATCTGCTGGACTTGCTGCATATCGCGCGGGCTTCTATGAGATTGCTTTAAAAGAGCTTCGCGCCGCTCATCGAATATCTGGGGATGTAACGATGTGGCCCGTCATGGCAGATTGCGAACGCGGTCTTGGCAATCCACTCAAAGCATTAGCACTTGCCGGCTCTCCTGAAGTAAAACGATTAGCAAAACCCGAAGAAATAGAAATGCGCATTGTTGCATCAGGTGCCCGTCGTGATTTAGGTGAACTCGATGCAGCCGTAGTTACCTTGACGTGTAAGGAATTGTCGAATGAGAGTGAAGATTGGGCGGTGCGACTTCGCTATGCATACGCCGATGCGCTAGATGCTGCAGGTCGAGGCAAGGAAGCTAGAGAGTGGTTCACAAAGTGCGCCGCCCTTGATGTCGATGAGATGACCGATGCGGGCGAGCGTATCTAAAGCCACGATATACACAGCATGACCTAGTTCGCAGCTTCTTATGTCAGAGCGATAAGTAACTCTGCACCTCCATGTAACTTATTCGGAGGTTTAATTATGGCCAAGAAAAAAATCGCACAGGATGAGGTAGAGATTGATTACTCACTCAACGATCTCTTACTGCGCGGCAGGGTATCGGCTCCTGCAATCGAAAAAGAGCTACCCAGCGGAGATAAAATCGTTGAGTTTCGACTCATCGTCTCTCGCGAAAAGGGTGAGGGGGTCGACACCTTGGATATAGCTGCTTGGAGTGCGAAATCACGGCGTAGCGCACTGAGCCTTAAGAGTGATGAATGGATTGAAGTATCGGGCAGTATTCATAGGCGTTTCTGGAAGGCAGCTAGCGGTCTCGCTAGCCGCTGGCAAGTAGAAGCGATAGAGATTAGGCGGATATAGGTACTCTTAGCCCTATGGCTAATGATATTTTTTCAACGCTTCGTACCTACCTTACAAAGGTGAGCGATGGCGAAAAGAGTGCAACCGAGGTTGCAGCTGCCGTTAATGCTTGGATGCGCGAAGGTGGTGAGGCGCTGAAGGTAAAGATTGAAGATGAGGTTGAGCGCTCAGTGACCAAGATGGGATTTGTTAAGCGTGGCGAGTTCGAAGCGCTCAAAGAAGAGGTTGCTCGGTTAAAATCGACTCCTGTGAGAGCCACTTCCAAAGACTCAACTGTTAAAAAGAAGAGCCCTAAAAAAACTACTGTAAAGAAAACCACTTCGAAGAAAACTACGCGCAAAAAGGTGGCCAGTAAATGAACCAGGAAGATGTAGTCGACGGTGAGGGCCTGGTCGAAGAGATACGTAATGAGCTAGTCGAGATCGATTCCCTGCAGATCAACGACCACGCCCAACGCTTCGAGGAGTTACATACCAAACTCGCTACAGCTCTCTCATCTATCGATGGGCTGTAATAGGTCTTAACGATATGAAGACACGACTAGATGCCGAACTCGTTCGACGCGAACTTGCGCGCTCACGCGAGAATGCATCTGATCTCATCGAATCGCGTTCGGTCTTGGTCAATGGCATTCCAGCGACTAAACCGGCAACGATGGTCGATGCCGAAACTTCGATAAAACTGGCTGGAAAGCGCGACGACTTTGTCTCTCGAGGCGGGCATAAGTTAGCTGGCGCCTTAGATTCCTTCGCGGGCGTGATTGTTGAAGGCAAGCGCTGCTTAGATGCAGGTGCATCTACAGGTGGCTTTACAGATGTTCTCCTTCGCAGAGGCGCCGCTCACGTAGTTGCAGTTGATGTGGGTTACGGACAGCTTGCATGGGCACTGCGACAAGATGAGCGCGTTAGTATCTTAGATCGCACCAATATTAGACATTTAACGGGTGAAGTCGTTGGAGAGCCGATAGATTTAGTCGTAGCAGATTTATCCTTTATCTCATTGACCTTAGTTCTTCCAGCCCTTGCCGCAGTTTCAAAGCCCGAGGCCGATTACGTGGTGATGGTCAAACCACAGTTTGAGGTAGGCCGGGAGAAATTAGGTGCAGGGGGAGTTGTGCGCGATCCCGCCCTTCGTAAATCTGCCGTTATTGATGTAGCCGATTCTGCATATGACGTAGGGCTTGGAACAATGTTGATCGCTGCAAGTCCTCTACCAGGCCCGGCCGGAAATGTTGAATACTTTTTGTGGCTCCGTCGTGGAGCACCAGCGATAGATATCGATGCCTTAGATCAAGCGATTGCAGAGGGGCCTGCATAATGCGCAATCTATTGATTGTTTGTAATCCAACGCGGGCTCAGGCAGTTGATGCGACGATAAAACTATCTGCCGATTTACGAGCAGCTGGATTTAATCTCTTTACTATTTCAGAGATTGATGTTGATGGCATAACAAAGTGCACGATTGCAGATTTACCTGAATTAGAGGTAGCACTGGTACTCGGTGGAGATGGCACAATATTGCGAGCGGCCGAAGTGACGCGGGTACATCAAATTCCATTGCTAGGGGTGAATCTTGGCAATGTTGGCTTCTTAGCAGAAGTCGAAAAAGTAAGTTTAGAGGTTGTCGTTGATTCAGTCGTTCATAAGAAATATGTAATTGACCCCCGTATGACTTTAAAGTATTCAGTTGTTCGTAAAGGCGCCGAAGTTGCGCATGGATGGGCACTTAATGAGGTAACGGTTGAGCGAGAACAGGCCACGATGGTAGAACTATTTTTAGAGATCGATGAGCGCCCGATCTCTCGTTGGGGTTGCGATGGACTTATCTGTTCTACGCCAACGGGTTCAACGGCCTATGCCTTCTCTGCCGGGGGCCCTGTTGTATGGCCTGAGGTTGATGCCTTAGTTGTTGTGCCTATCTCAGCACATGCTCTCTTCTCGCGCCCTCTAGTAATCTCAACGCAGTCGCAGATAGTTGTCCGAATCGAATCCCAACACGCTTTGTTATCGGCCGATTCACTCCGCAATTTCCAACTCATCGAGGGTGATCGAGTACACATTACTAAGGATGCCGGCATTGTCCGCCTTGCCCACTTAAGTAAGACTCTTTTTAGCGATCGATTGGTAGCAAAGTTCAAACTTCCAATCCAAGGCTGGCGCGGTGAGTGAGCGCACTTTTCTCGATGAGATAACGATTCGATCTATCGGTGTCATTGATCAGGCCACGCTAGAGATTTCAAAGGGATTAACCGTTCTCTCAGGTGAGACTGGAGCAGGAAAGACCATGATTTTAACTGCTCTGAATTTAATTTTAGGGGGCAAGAGCGATAGTGCCTTGGTTCGAAAAGGCAGCGAAAGATTGATTGCCAGCGGCCGCTTTACGGTGCCATTATCTAGCAGCAGATTCTTTGATGAGTGTGGCGTCATAGTTGAAGATGGCGAGTTGATAATCACTCGTTCAGTAACAAGTGATGGCAAGAGCAAGGCCACCAGTAACGGAGTATCTGTAACGGCAAGCACCTTGGCCGCAGTTAGTCAACTATTAGTTGAAGTACATGCACAAGCAGCAAATATACATATTAGTAAATCGGCAAGACAGCGAGAGTTATTAGATAGATATGCGGGAAGTGATTTCAACGTTGCCATGGCCTCGTACTCGGATCTCCTAGCCCAATATCATGGGTTGAAATCACGTATCACTGCGTTAAAAAAAAGTATTGACAAGCTCGATCAAGAGTTAGGAGAACTACGAGAGTTTGTATCGGCCTTAACAAAACTCAAATTGGAATCTGGCGAATACACCCAAATCAACGCCGATATCGATCGTTTATCCAATGTTGAAGAGCTTCGAATCGCCGGTGCTAAGGCCACTAACGCGATCGAGGATGAAGAGAGCGGCTCGCTTACCTCAGTCGGTATTGCTCGAAAATCTCTGGAGATCGCGCGCTCAAAAGACTTGGCTTTAGATGCCATCTACACACAGTTGAGCGAGGGCTTTTTTTTAATCGATGAAGCTCGTGGCGCATTAGCGGGATATATGCACTCGTTAGAGGCAGATCCAGTACGCCTAGATTATCTGAACGCACGCAAAGCTGAAATCACATCCTTGATAAAGAGATACGGTGGTTCATCTGCGATAGATATTGAGGCAGATCTTCTAGTCGAACGCTTTGCATCTTCGGCAAACTCGATCTCAGATTTAGAGGGGGGCGATAATCGCCTCAAAGAGATGGAGTCAGATCTTCTTGTAATAAAGAAGGCATTGGTTGCATCTGCTAAAGAGCTCACACATGTGCGCATTGAAGCAGGTAAGAGATTGAGTGCAGAAGTTACTGTCGAGATTCAACAATTATCGATGCCGCATACAGAGTTCTCTCTCCACGTTGAGAGCGCTGACTACTTGTCGCTGAAAGAGTCGGATTTCACCGCACTTGGTTGTGATGATGTAGCGATGTATATCTCATCGCATAAAGATGCACCGCTTGTGGCACTTGCAAAAGGTGCAAGTGGTGGGGAAATGTCGCGTGTGATGTTGGCATTAGAGGTAGTGATTGCAGCTTCGCATCCCGTTGGTACTTATGTCTTTGACGAGGTTGATGCTGGAGTTGGCGGAAAGGCGGCGATCGAAGTTGGTCGCAGACTTCACGCACTCTCACGCCATGCACAAGTAATCGTAGTTACACATCTGCCACAGGTGGCGGCATGGGCCGATTCACATTTTGTAGTAACAAAGGACAGCAATGGATCGGTCACTCAAAGCGATGTTCGAAAAGTTGAGGGCGATGAACGAATCGAAGAGATTGCACGCATGTTGGCAGGTTTTGAGAGCTCCACAAGTGCGCGCGAACACGCCGCAGAGCTACTCTCTCTGAGGGTGTAAGAGGGCTGCTATAAAAAGTGATAGGTTTGTCTTCCATGGGCCAGCAACATGTGACGAAGCATCTCTTTGTAACAGGCGGAGTCGCCTCATCTCTTGGTAAAGGACTCACCGCCTCATCTCTTGGCAGATTACTAGTGGCCCGGGGACTTCGAGTGACTATGCAAAAACTCGACCCCTATCTAAACGTTGATCCTGGCACTATGAATCCATTTCAACACGGTGAGGTCTTCGTTACCGATGATGGCGCTGAAACTGATTTAGATATCGGACATTACGAGCGCTTCTTAGATACCAATCTGCATGGCTCTGCCAACGTCACTACGGGTCAGGTCTACTCGCGTGTGATTGCACGTGAGCGTCGTGGTGAGTATCTAGGGGAGACCGTTCAGGTAATTCCTCATATTACAAATGAGATTAAAGAGCGTATCCGCGCGATGGCAGCACCCGATATCGATATCGTTATTACTGAAATCGGTGGCACTGTAGGAGACATTGAATCCCAACCATTTTTAGAGGCGGCCCGGCAGATTCGCCAAGAGGTTGGCCGGGATAATGTCTTCTATCTTCATGTCTCATTAGTGCCGTATATCGGACCATCGGGTGAGTTAAAAACTAAGCCAACCCAGCACTCAGTAGTTGCACTACGAAGCATCGGAATTGCACCCGATGCAATCGTTTTACGTTCTGATCGAGAGATTCCATTATCAGTTAAGAAAAAGATTTCATTGATGTGCGATGTTGATTTAGCGGCCGTCGTAGCAGCTGTCGATGCACCATCGATCTACGACATTCCTAAGGTTCTGCATGCCGAGGGTTTGGATGCCTATGTCGTCCAACGCCTGGGGCTTAAGAGCCATGAGGTTGTATGGGGAGAATGGGATGATTTGCTTGAAAAAGTTCATCACCCTAAGCATCATGTTCGAGTCGGTTTAGTCGGTAAATATATTGATTTGCCAGATGCCTATCTCTCAGTCTCTGAGGCTTTACGGGCAGGTGGCTTTGCGAATGCGGCAAAGATTGAAATCGTTTGGATTGCAAGTGATGAGTGTGAAACACCTGTTGGTGCTGCCAAGAATCTGGCGAATGTAGATGCAATCTGTGTTCCTGGTGGATTTGGAATCCGTGGCATTGAAGGAAAAGTCGGTGCACTTACCTATGCCCGTGAAAATAGGATTCCAACTTTAGGTCTGTGTTTAGGACTCCAATGCATGGTTATAGAAGCTGCGCGAAACTTAGCCGGCATTAAAGATGCCATTTCAGCGGAGTTTTCAGATACGGGAACTCCAGTTATTGCAACTATGGAGGATCAAAAAGATGTCGTCGCCGGTAAAGAGGATATGGGCGGCACAATGCGACTGGGTCTCTACACGGCCGATTTAAGCTCAGGCTCAATGGTTGCGAAGGTTTATGGATCGCTCCAGATATCAGAGCGCCACCGTCATCGATATGAGGTTAATAACGCCTATCGTGATGCGATCTCATCGGCAGGCCTTGTATTCTCTGGTTTCTTTAAAGAGCGCAACCTAGTTGAGTTTGTAGAACTACCTCAAGAGGTGCATCCTTACTACATCGGTACGCAAGCTCATCCAGAGCTTCGATCTCGTCCAACTCGACCTCATCCACTCTTTGTTGGATTAATCGCAGCGGCGGTAGCAGCGAAAGGTTAACGTTCACATGATCGTAGGAGTTCCTAAAGAGATCAAGGTGCACGAATCCCGCGTTGCGATCACACCCGAAGGCGTGAGCGAGTTCGTCGCCGCAGGACATAGCGTAATAATCGAAGACGGTGCAGGAGTTGGCTCATCCTTGACCAATGAAGATTTTATTGCAGCTGGAGCAAAAATTGTTGCAGATGCCGATGCAGTCTGGAGCACGGCGCAGCTCATTCTTAAAGTCAAAGAGCCGATCGCAATTGAGTATCCAAAGATGCGTCGCGAACAGACGATTTTTACCTATCTACATCTTGCTGCATCTAAGCCTTGTACCGATGCTCTCATTGCATCTGGAACAACAGCGATTGCATATGAGACGGTTGAAGTTAATGGAACGCTTCCCTTGCTAGCTCCAATGAGCGAAGTTGCGGGACGCCTAGCAACTCAGGTTGGCGCAACGGCTTTGCAGCGCCCCAATGGTGGACGTGGAGTTCTGCTTGGCGGAGTGCCAGGAGTTTCACCTGGACGTGTAGTTGTAATTGGCGGAGGAGTATCAGGATTAAATGCCGCGGTGATTGCAGTTGGAATGGGGGCTGATGTTACGGTGATTGATCGATCTATTAATCGTCTTGCCTACATCGACACTATTTATGGTGGACGTATTAAGACTCTCGTTGCATCTGCTCACGCCATTGAGCGCGAAGTTCGTTTAGCTGATTTAGTAATCGGCGCAGTTCTGGTGCACGGAGCGAAGGCACCGAAGTTAGTGTCAAACGCTCTGGTCAAATCGATGAAGAGTGGCTCGGTCCTAGTCGACATTGCAATTGACCAAGGCGGTTGTTTTGAAGATAGCCGTCCAACGACACATGCAGAGCCAACTTATATGGTCCACAACTCTGTTTTTTACTGCGTGGCAAATATGCCGGGTGCAGTACCGGTTGCATCTACATATGCCCTTACTAATGCAACACTTCCCTATGCACTTTCCATCGCACACTTTGGCTGGAGAGAGGCCTGTAATAAGGACAAGAACCTTGCCAAGGGATTAAATGTTCATAACGGTGAAATCTATTACGCAGCCGTGGCAGAGGCGCATGGATATAAGCACGTTGCACTTTGACTCTCTCGCACAATCATTTCTTAACTACTGTGCGATTGAACGAGGCTTATCGCTAAATACGGTTGCAGCATATCGCCGCGATTTAGCAAAGTTCTCGGCATTTGTAGCCAATACGCCAGTTGAGAGTATTGATTCGCTAGTTATCGCAGATTTTGAACTGAGCTTAAGAAAGCTGCAGATCTCACCAGCCTCCCTTAACAGAGTTCAATCCACCTTACGAATGTTTTTTAGACATGTGATGGTTGAAAAAGGTTTAGCAAATCCAACGCTTGAGCTAGTGAGTGGGAAATCTAATCGGCGATTGCCCAAAGCCTTAGAGATAGAACAGGTTATCGCTTTGATAGATGCCGCCTTTCGTGAGGGCGAGCCAATAACACTGCGTGATCGCGCCTTACTTGAACTTCTTTATAGTAGTGGCGCACGAGTCAGCGAGTTGATCGGGATCAACATCGCAGATATAGCAACGGTTGATAGCGAAGATGGCGTGATTACGACTATAAAACTACGCGGCAAAGGAGCAAAGGAGCGAATTGTGCCTCTAGGTTCTTTTGCCACAAAAGCTATTGATGATTACGTTGTTCGGATACGCCCATCTCTTGCGGCAAAAAACGCATCAAAGGATGTGGCTCTATTTCTCAACACTAGAGGAGGACGTCTTACCCGGCAAAGTGCATGGAATATCGTGCTAAAAGCGGCGCAGGCTACAGGCATCAGCGAAAAAGTATCTCCCCATGTCTTTAGACACTCATATGCAACGCACTTATTAGATGGAGGGGCAGATATACGTGTAGTGCAAGAGCTACTTGGACATGCATCAGTTACAACAACCCAGATATATACTTTAATTACGATAGATAAAGTGCGTGAGAGCTATGCAACTGCCCATCCACGGGCTTAAATCAATGTTATTTTAAAGTCCACGTAATCGACGGGCTAAAATACTCTGATCACCCTTTGCTTCAAGGTCGGCGATGATGACAGCAATGGATTCGCGCACGATACGTCCACGATCGGCAGCTAATCCCAAATCTCCGCGCAACAACAAACGTGCTTGATCTAAATCAAATAACTCATCGGGAGATAAGTAGACAGTGATTTTTTCATCGTGGCGTTCGCGACCCGATGGAGAGTGATCAACAGTTCTAACACGGCGGCGTGCAATCGAGCGCACACCTTTTTTAACCGATGGTGCTTTAGGTGTTGCGATCGAAGGAGGCACAAGAGGTGCTATGGCATCTTGTGCCGCTGGCACCGAAGAAAGTGCTGGGGCAGTTGAACGAAATAGCTCATCGGCACCTGGAAGATTGGCTCTGCGGGTCATTGGGCGCCTCCTCGGGCGATAAGTTCACGGGCTAAACGCCGGTATGAGGCTGCGCCATCAGATGATGAGGCATAGGTTGTTATCGGTTCACCGACAACAGTAGTTTCAGGAAAGCGAATAGTTTTTGCGATAATTGTTTCAAAGACATCGGCAGGGAACTGTTCAAGTATGCGCTCAAGGACTTGACGGTTGTGAGAGGTCTTCTTATCGTACATAGTCGCTAATATTCCGATTAGTTTTAGCTTTGGATTCAGAAAATTCTTTACCTTATCTAGATTGCCTTTTAACTCAATGAATCCATGCAGAGCGAAGTACTCACACTGCAACGGGACAATAACCTCATCTGCTGCAACAAGTGCGTTAATAGTTAACTGGCCCATAGTTGGTTGACAGTCGATCAAAATAACATCGTAGTAATCGCGTAGTGATGTGAGTGCACGTTTTAAATACTGTTGACCACCGATTTCAGCGCCTAGGGTCGTTTCCGCAGTTCCTAAATCGCGGTTAGCGGGAAGAAAATCTAAACCCGGAACAAGAGATTTTAATATAATTGTTTCAACGGATGCAGTAGGCGTCATCAATGCGTAGTACACGGTCTGCTCCAGTGGCAGGGCATGAGCGTTAACTCCAAGGCCAAGAGAGAGTCCACCCTGTGGGTCAAAGTCGACGAGCAGGACTCGACGTCCAAGTTCGGCAAGGGAGGCACCTAAGTTGATAGTCGTAGTTGTCTTTCCTACGCCACCCTTTTGATTAAATATCGCAACGACTTTGGCGTTGCCGTGATCGGTAATCGCTGCAGGGATGGGAAAGCTTTGAGCCTTCTTGCCAAGGAGCGTAGAGGTGGTGGATATCTCTTCCCGAATTGTCGATTTAGCGCTCAAACGTCAAACCTCTTTCTAGATATGCGTGGGAGCCTACGCGTTACACAGATTGCAGGCAACTGTGAAGTAAGGTGCGGGGATGGATTTATCGATGGAGGAGTCTAGGGATGTTAACGCCGCTAGTAGTGGCGCCTTCTCAGTCCATCTCGAAAACTTCGATGGCCCCTTTGATCTTCTATTACAGCTCATCTCTCGCCACAAGATGGATATCACTGAGATATCTCTAAGCCTTGTCACCGATGAGTTCATCTCATTCATCCGCTCCCTAGAACAGAGCGGGCAGGGATGGCGTCTGGATCAAGCTACCGAGTTCTTAGTCGTAGCGGCTACCCTCTTGGATTTGAAGGCGGCGCGCCTTCTTCCCAGTGGAGAGGTCGACGATGAGGAGGATCTAGCACTTCTTGAGGCCAGAGACATCCTCTTTGCACGGCTTTTACAGTATCGCGCCTTCAAGGAGATCGCCGCGACCTTTGCCGATCGGATCGCACTATCTGATAAATCCTTTGCCCGTGTGGTCGCCTTAGAGGCCTCGCTGAGTGCTCTACTCCCTGAGGTCTTGATAGGTGTGGGCCCGGCGCGCTTTGCCGCTATCGCTGAGCGTGTTTTGACCCCCAAAAGCTCTCCGGTGGTCAGTGTCGAGCATCTACACCTGCCCCTAGTAAGCGTTATGGAGGAGTCTAAGCGCGTAGTAGAGGCTTTACGTAGGTCGACCTCACTCTCCTTTAGAAACCTCATAGCCGATGCCGATACGACCCTAGTAATCGTGGCCCGTTTTTTAGCTCTGCTCGATCTCTACCGCCAAGGAGTTCTACGCTTTAATCAGGTGATCGCTCTAGGCGAGCTTCAGATCTCATGGACAGGCTCACTCGATGGCGAGGTTGAGGTCAGTGACGAGTTCGATATTCCAGTAATCCTTGAAGACCAGGTAGAAGAAAGTAGCGATAATGTCTAATGTAGAGGTTGAGCGTTCAATCGAGGCGATTTTAATGGTCGTGGATGAGCCGGTTACTGAGATAACCCTGGCCCAGGTTTTAGAGCGTACTGTCGATGAGATCGATGCCGCCCTGGCTAGGTTAGCCAGTAGTTATGAGGATCGAGGCTTCGCCCTCAAGAAGATCGCTGGGGGATGGCGCTTCTATAGCCACCCCGATCTATCTAGCGTTGTGGAGAAGTTTGTCCTCGATGGCCAGCAGTCGCGCCTTACCCAGGCCGCCCTTGAGACACTCTCGGTAGTGGCCTACCGCCAGCCCGTTTCCCGGGCACGGGTCTCTGCTATCCGTGGGGTGAACGTAGAGGCGGTAATGAAAACGCTTATCACCCGTGGCCTGGTTGAGGAGTCAGGACTTGAGCACGAGACCGGAGCGATCTTGTATATGACAACGAGCTATTTTTTAGAGAGGTTAGGGCTGAACTCACTTGAGGATCTACCAGCTCTCGCGCCGTATCTACCCAATCTCGAGGCTCTCGATGATATTTTGGATTCGCTTACCGAGTAAAGCTTCAGTTAGACTCTCCCTGACAGTCGGGAGACAGCCATGGGCGATATGCGCCTTAATAAGATCATCGCAGATGCAGGTATAACTAGTCGTCGCGGTGCAGATGAACTCATAGCCTCTGGAAGAGTCACAGTCGATGGGCTAGCGATTCGCGAGATGGGGGCAAAATTCGACCCAGATAAGACTGAAGTAGCAGTTGATGGTGAGACAATTAAGCGTTCTATGACTAAGAGTTATCTTGCACTTCATAAACCTAAGGGCGTTTTGTCTACCATGTACGACCCTGATGGCCGCCCCTCATTGAGTGATTTTATCGACCTGCGCAGGGAGAGATTATTCCATGTCGGACGTCTAGATAAGGACTCAGAGGGACTCATTCTTCTGACAAATGATGGTGATTTAACTTTCAGGGCTACGCACCCGTCATTTGGTCTGGAAAAGACATACATTATTGAATACGATGGAAAACTCCCACCCGGCATTGATAAGGCTCTTCTCAAGGGCGTCGAACTCGAAGATGGTATGGGCAGGGTTTTAAGCTTTAAGGAGCTCTCATCTACGTGGATTGAAGTTACGATCCACGAGGGCAGGTATCACATAATCCGTCGTTTGATGGAGGCCGTTGAGGTCGATGTCCTGCGATTGATACGTACAAAGTTTGGACCTATCTCTCTGGGCGATACGCCTGAGGGGAGATGGCGAGATCTCAATAGCGGAGAGTTAACAAATCTACGTAACGTTTTAGGGATTTAACGGTTTTATGTTAAATCGATATTAGCCGTATTATCAATATAACGTTTTATCGACATTGTAGGTTTGAAAAGTAAATTTATCGATAAAATTTACGCTTGCATAGCGTTCTGAATACCGATAAATCGATAATGTACTCTTTTGCGCTTGCATGTATTTTCTGTATAGCGATCGAGTGAAAAGTAGTAAAAGGGTTTAATCGATATATAAACAAAACTCTTAGCAGAGTTTCAATTGCCCACGAAAAATGGGTAGGAAAGGTACCCTTATCCCATGGTTATTAGAGCTATACGCGGAGCGATACAGGTGCGCTCAAATACGCCAGAGGCTATCGGCGATGGCGTCAAAGAGCTCATGAGTGCGATTATGAGCTCTAACTCTTTAACGCCCGATCAGGTTATCTCCGTTTTCTTTACATCTACTCCAGATCTAACGGCCGCTTTCCCAGCAGCTGCCGCTCGTGAGATCGGCTTTGAGGCAGTGCCACTGATTGGGGCTGTTGAGGTAGATGTTCCGGGAGCCCTCGATAAGGTGATTCGCGTGATGGTTCACTGCCAGAACAGCGCAGTTGAGGCCTCGCATATCTATCTCCATGGCGCTCAATCCCTGCGCCGGGATATCGCTCAATAATGCTCACCCAGGTACGCATCGTTGGATCAGGGCTCATAGGAACATCGATCGCCCTAGGCCTATGCGCTCATGGCATTCGCTGTCAGATGGTCGATAGTGATCCGGCGGCAGAGCGCTTAGCCAATGATCTGACTGGTCGAGAAAAAACCGCTTCTCCCGAGTTAGTAATCTTTGCACTGCCCTCACATGCCATACCCCAGGTCATCGAAGCAGAGTTTGCATTAAACCCAAACTCGACGTTTATGGATGTTGGTAGTGTAAAAAATGAACCTTTACTTTATGTTAAAGCATCATCGCTTCCATTGGAGCGCTTCGTTCCCACTCATCCCATGGCAGGCCGTGAGATAGGGGGAGCCGCCGCTGCTAGGGGCGATCTCTTTGCAACACGCAGTTGGGTGATTACCCCCGATGCCTCCTGCTCGAAGGAGAGCATCGCCCTTGTTAACGAGCTTATTGAACTACTTGGAGCAAGCGTGATTAAACTGCCAGCCGATGAACATGATCGCGCCGTGGCAGCTATCTCTCATCTTCCGCAGATAACGGCCAGTCTCCTAGCTCAAAGCCTGAACTCAACTCCCAGCAACTGGCTAGAGCTTGCAGGAACTGGGCTTCGCGATACGACCAGGATTGCCGCCTCTGATCCGGGGCTCTGGAGTGAGATTATTTACTCCAATAGAGCCGAAATCGCTCCGCTTGCAAGGAAAATGCATGAGGCCTTAGGTGAGCTCATAGCAGAGCTTGATGACAAATCGGCCATTGCGCAGTTTATTGATCGCGCAGGTATAGGTAGAGCGCGTATTCCGGGTAAACATGGAGGCAAAGCACGCGCCTACGCCTATCTTCCAATTGTTATCGATGACAAACCTGGCCAGCTAGCTGCAATCTTTAATGAGTGTAAATCTATCTCTGTAAACGTTGAAGACTTAACTATTGAGCACTCACCAGGTCAGTTAAGCGCACTCATAATGTTGGCGCTCTCATCAGCGGATGCGCAGTTGTTGTCGGATCATTTATCTGCGATCGGATGGAATGTTCATCCGATTCTTAATTAGAAGTAGGCTCATCACATGGGCATAGTCGTAGCAATAGATGGCCCCAGTGGTGCAGGTAAATCAAGCACATCGCGAGCAATTGCTATTCGCGCAGGTTGGAATTATTTAGATACTGGAGCCTTGTATCGTGCAGTAACGTGGATTGCACTTGAAACTAAAGCAGAAACTGCACAAGAAATCATCTCTGCGATGAAATCTATGCCCATCCGTTTTGTCTCTGATCCTCATGATCCTAATATTTTTGCAGGAGATACGCAGATTACGCATGCAATACGTGGCGCATCAGTAACTGAGAATGTCAGTCGCATCAGTGCTATGCCTGCGATTCGACATGAGCTCCTGAGTATTCAACGTTCGATTATCGATCGCGCTGAAAAAGGTATCGTAGTCGAGGGTCGGGATATTTCCACAGTTGTAGCACCAGATGCTGCTTTAAAGATTTATCTGACAGCGGATTTAGATGCTCGCGCAGTGCGTCGTGAGAATGAAACCGAAGATAAAACTATTGATGTTCGTACCTCTTTGGATACGCGCGATGCTATTGATTCCTCACGCGAAGTTTCTCCACTTGCCATGGCTCTCGATGCAGTTGAAGTGGACTCAACATATTTAGATTTAGATGAAACAATAGAGCGAATTTGGGAGTTACTACGCGAGCGTTCATTACTCGGTCTGCCCATTGTTGCAATACTGGGTCGCCCAAATGTTGGTAAATCAACGTTAATTAACCGCTTTATCGGTCGACGCGAGGCGATTGTTGAAGATACTCCAGGTGTAACTCGCGATCGCGTGCAGTATGAATGCGAATGGGGCGGTCGTCGCTTTATAGTTATGGATACAGGCGGGTGGGAAGCAAAACCCGATGGGATTTCAATTCAAGTCAGCGCCGGAGCCGAGATAGCAATGGAAGAGGCCGATGTTTTAGCCTTTGTTGTCGATGCCCAAGTAGGTGCCTTAGATGAGGATGACATTCTCGTTCAACGACTGCGCAAAGCAAAGAAGCCATTAATTTTAATTGGTAACAAGGTTGATGGTGAGCGCGAGGAGTCTGAAGCTCATGGATTATGGAGTCTTGGACTTGGCGAGCCATATTTTGTTTCCGCTTTACACGGGCGTGGAAGTGGTGATCTACTCGATCACATAGTTACAGAGCTTCCTGAAGTTGGGGGAGCCCAAACTCAAGATGGATATCGCAAGATTGCTTTAGTCGGTCGTCCAAATGTAGGTAAGTCTTCTCTCCTCAATGCTCTAGCTGGAGAGAACCGTTCAATCGTTGATGATGTAGCGGGTACAACTCGCGATCCAGTTGATGAGTTAATAGAGTTTGCGGGGTCGACCTGGCGATTTATCGACACTGCAGGGCTAAAGAAACGCGCTAATCAGGCATCGGGTACTGATTACTACGCATCCTTGCGTACTCAAAGCGCACTTGAGCGTTGCGAAGTCGCGGTTGTAGTTTTAGATGCATCTGAACCAATCACTGAACAAGATCTTCGTGTCATAACCATGGTAGAAGAGGCAGGAAAAGCGATGGTCATTGTGATGAACAAATGGGATTTAGTTGATGAGGATCGACGTGATCAACTGGATCGCGAAATAGATAGACATTTAGATCAAGTTGAATGGGCACAGCGCGTCAATGTTGCGGCAAAGACAGGTTGGCACCGAGATCGTTTAGCTCCAGCGATTCGCACAGCCTTGGATAGCTGGGAGCGACGTGTCCCGACTGCCAAACTCAACTCATTCCTCGGAGCGCTGATCGGTGCGACCCCACCACCAGTTCGTGGCGGCAAGCAGCCCAAGATCTATTACGCCACCCAGGCAGGGATCGCCCCTCCCAAGTTTGTGGTCTTTTCAAGTGGCTGGATCGAAGCCTCCTACCGTCGTTTCATTGAGCGGCGTCTGCGCGAAGAGTTTGGCTTTCCTGGTACACCTGTTCAAGTCGCGATCCGTGTAAAAGAGCGCGACTAAAACTATGAACAGCTCCATTCTTACTATCCCTAACGCTCTTACTTTTTTACGTTTCTGCGGAATTCCACTATTTATATACCTCACCTTGAATCTTCATGCCGATGGATGGGCTATCGCTGTTCTTGCAGTGGGGGGAGCCACCGATTACTTCGATGGAAAGTTGGCACGGGCCTGGGGACAGACCTCGCGCTTTGGTGAGATCGCTGATCCAGCGATCGATCGCCTCTATATTCTCGCGATCTTGGTCGTTTTTCTCATCCGTCACGTTGTTCCTATCTGGCTAATCGCTGCGATACTTCTGCGAGATGGTGTACTTGCTTTACTGACTATTGAACTAAAGCGTCGTGGCCGTGGAACGCTGAAGGTCACCTACTTGGGCAAGGCTGCGACCTTTAACCTGATGTACGCCTTTCCATTTCTACTACTTGCGACAATGGATAGCGCCTTTGCCTCCCTTGCATTTGTGCTGGGGTGGAGTTTTGCTATCTGGGGCGTTGCCCTCTACATTTCTACAGGTCTTAGTTATTCACGCGAAGCTATTTCACAGATAAGAGGCGGACATGTCATCAGCTCCTGAGAATCTGCAGTACACAAAAGAGCATGAGTGGGTATTGGCAGATGCCAGTATCTACACAATGGGTATAACTGATTATGCACAGTCGGCCCTTGGTGACATCGTTTACGTGCAGCTACCAAAGATCGGAGAGAGTGTTAGCGCCGGAACAGTCTGCGGTGAGGTTGAATCAACAAAATCAGTCTCTGAGATCTTTGCACCGGTCACAGGTGTAGTGAGTGCGATAAATGAACCGTTATCGAATGCTCCAGAGTTAATCAACTCCGATCCCTATGGCGCTGGGTGGCTTATGAAAATTGAAATAACCGCTCCACCAACCGAGCTTTTAACGGCTAGCGAATACGCTGCTTTGACGGCTTGACCAAAACCTCTGCTGCCTTTAATCTCAGCTTAAGGTTGAGAGTAGAGGAGGCAGTGTGGAGAACTCCAAGAGTGAACCCACTAGCGTTCTTCATCTCTCATCGAGAGAGGTCAGCACTTCCCCTGCTGGAGTTCTCGATGAGTATCTAGCATCTCTGTCGCAGGCAGATCGTTCAGTTGTTAGTGAGATTCAGCTATCTAACGGCGAGAAGGCGATGTTTCTTATCAACCGAGGAGAGAGTAAGGGCGCAAGATTTCTTATCACTCATGAGGGAGCAACGGTTGGGCGATCTGCATCGAGTGGGGTTTTTCTAGATGATGTAACTGTCTCTAGAGCTCATGCAGTTGTTGAAAAAAAAGGTACAGCTTTTGTTCTGCGTGACTCTGGATCTCTCAACGGAACCTATGTCAACAATGAATCAATAAGTGAAATTGTTTTGAAAACAGGTGATGCGATACAGATCGGTAAGTTCCATCTGCTTTTTGTATGCGATCACGGTAAGAGTAAATAGACGATGCGATTTCTAACAGGGGAGTTCTAATGGCAGTTCCAGCGCGTGCCTACTTAAGTATCGGTGAGGTTCTCAACCGTTTACGTGGCGATTTCTCAGATATCACGATCTCGAAGATTCGCTTCTTAGAGTCAGAGGGATTGATTGAGCCGCAGAGAACACCATCGGGCTATCGTAAATTCACAAGCTCAGATCTAGAGCGTCTGCGATATGTACTACTTGCACAGCGTGATCAATATCTACCGCTGAAGGTTATTAAAGATAATCTCGATGCAATGGATAGAGGTTTACAGCCAGCCGCGGTTGGGGGAGTTGCATACCCAGCGATCTCACTTGCAACCGTAGATGGTCAGATGAGTCCGGGGGCCTTTGCTGAAATCAGTGAGATGCGCTTATCGCGCGATGAGCTTTTAAAGAACTCTGGCCTAAGTGATGATCAACTCGTTGAGATTGAGAGTTATGGTCTCATTGCACCACGTGGTCGCCATTACGATGGAGATGCCCTAGCGATTGCAAAGGCCGTTACTGAAATGGCAAGTTTTGGAATTCAATCTCGCCACCTGCGCTCATTTAAATCAGCTGCAGATCGCGAGATCGGTTTAATCGAACAGGTTATTACTCCATTGCTTCGTCAAAAATCAACAGAGTCTAAAGCTCGCGCAGAAGAGGTTCAGAAAGAGATCGCCTCACTCTCGATTCGTTTACACGCCGCTCTTGTTCGTGGCGGACTCCATCGTCTTCGCCCATAAACCATGTTTATAGGAATGGAGGTAGTCGGCGTCCGCGTTGAGATGCCCTCCAACCAACCAATTCTTCTCTTGAAAGAGATTGATGGCTCTCGGTTTTTACCGATTTGGGTCGGTGCAAGTGAGGCCAGTGCAATCGCCTTTGCTCAGCAGGGCGTTGAACCTCCCCGTCCGCTGACACATGATTTAATGCGCGAGATCGTTGAGAGCCTTGATGCAACGCTGACAGCGGTGCATCTGACTGAGATGAGAGATGGCGTTTTTTATGCCAACCTCATTATCCGTTCTGGGGGATCATCGACTACGACAATTTCTGCTAGACCCTCCGATGCTATTGCCCTTGCACTTCGCACCCATAGCAATATCTTGGCTAGCTCCGAGCTACTAGATGATGCAGGGGTTGAGATTCCAGCCCAAGAGGGCGGGAGCGAGAACCAAGAGGTCGAACGATTCAGAGCCTTTCTGGAGGAGATTAACCCTGATGATTTCGCGGGATAGGCGTAAAACTCTCAATCTCTAGTAGAGGTTTGGACCGTGTCGGTTATTGAAAGAGCGGCCCCACTGCTTTAGATTTATCAGCACTCCCCAAGAGAATCGAGCACTACGTGACTTCCCATGATTTAGAGATTGGCTACCGCGGCGCTACTGCATGTTCGGCCGCTGGAATCACCTATCGCCAGTTGGATTATTGGGCACGAACATCGTTAGTTGAACCAAGTATCCGCACCGCAAGTGGCTCCGGAACGCAACGCCTCTACGGCTTTCGCGATATTTTAGTTTTGAAGATCGTCAAACGCTTACTGGATGCTGGAGTATCACTACAAAATATCCGTACCGCCGTTGATCATCTGCGCGGTAGGGGAGTCACAGATCTAGAGCGCATTACCTTGATGAGTGATGGAGCATCTATCTATGAGTGCACGAGCTCTGATGAGATTATCGATTTACTAGCTGGTGGCCAAGGAGTCTTTGGTATCGCGGTGGGTAAGGTCTGGCACGAGGTCGAGGGTTCACTACTGACACTTCAGGGCGAGATTAATGGCCAGTTAATAAGTGGCCAAGATAACGATGAGCTCTCCTTACGTCGTAAGAGTAAAGGCGCTTAAACCTAATACTCTACCTCTACCAAAACCAAGCAGGGGAGCGGTGATGACGTACAACGGTGAGCGCTTTGCAAAGCGACATATTGGACCATCCTCATCTGACGTTTCAGAGATGTTGCAGCTGCTGGGTTACCAAGATATTGAAGCTTTCATAAGCGATGTAATTCCTGCAAATATTCATATCGCTAAGAAACTTTCACAGGTTTTAGACTCAGCAAAGAGTGAAGTAGCTGTAATCGCCGAACTTCGCGAGATCGCTTCACAGAATCAAGTCTTTACATCGCTTATTGGTGGCGGTTACTACGGAACAATTACACCACCTGTCATTAAGAGAAATGTTTTAGAAAACCCAGCCTGGTACACGGCCTACACGCCATACCAACCAGAGATCTCACAAGGTCGTCTCGAAGCGATATTCGCCTTCCAAACTGTTATCTGCGATATGACGGCGCTCTCTTTATCAAATGCGTCAATGCTGGATGAGGGAACTGCTGCAGCAGAAGCTATGACTCTAGCGCGACGTACCTCAAAGGCTGGCGATGATGCAGTCTTTCTCATCGAAGAACATCTACACCCGCAAACAAAGGCAGTGGTGCAGACTCGCGCAAAGCCGCTAGGGATTAAGGTTATTGAAGTCGATGCGGGCCATGTAGCGCGTGATGGTTTCGATCAAGAGTTTTTTGGTTTACTGGTTCAGTACCCAGATACAACTGGGGAGATTTGTGACTACGCCAATGTGTCTGAGTATGCGCACTCAAAAGGAGCGTTGGTAATAGCGGCCACCGATCTCTTAGCGCTGACTTTAATTAAAGCACCAGGGGAGTGGGGCGCTGACATTGCAGTTGGCTCTGCTCAGCGCTTTGGAGTGCCGATGGGATTTGGTGGACCGCACGCTGGATTTATCGCAGTGCGTGCTGGTTTAGAGAGATCGCTGCCAGGTCGATTGGTTGGTCAGAGTGTGGACTCTCACGGCAATCCCGCTTTTCGATTGGCTTTGCAAACTCGCGAACAACATATTCGCCGCGATAAAGCGACCAGCAATATCTGTACCGCCCAAGTTTTGCTTGCAAATATGAGCGCCTTCTACGCGATGTGGCACGGACCAGTTGGCCTACGTGAAATTGCAGAGCGAGTACATGGTTATGCATCCCGCCTGCACAAGGCTTCTGCCTCACGTAATCAAAATATCTTCGATACGGTAACAATAGATGTCGCTGATGCGCAAGCGATTCATAAGCTTGCACTCTCCAAAAAAATTAACTTCGGTCGCATCTCAGATACACAGATTCGAATTTCTTTCGATGAGACCACGACCGATGATTCCTTCAATGAAGTTCTAAGAATTTTGAGCTTATCTGATACGAAAGCAGATGCGATCACACCGTCATTTGCGCGAACTTCGAGCTATCTGACCCATCCAGTATTCAATACATATAGATCTGAAACCTCGATGATGCGTTATCTACGCACCTTAGCCGATCGTGATCTGGCCCTTGATCGCACCATGATTCCTCTTGGCTCATGCACAATGAAGTTAAATGCTGCAACTGAGATGGAGGCGGTTACCTGGCCTGAGTTCTCTTCATTGCATCCATTTGCACCGGCCGATCAGTCAAAGGGCTTACGTTTGCTTATTGATCAGCTCTCACAATGGTTGATTGAGATAACTGGCTACGACGCAGTATCGCTACAGCCAAATGCCGGCAGCCAAGGTGAGTTCGCTGGTTTATTGGCGATTCGCAATTACCACGATTCGCGGGGTGACTTCTCGCGCAATATCTGTCTTATTCCATCCAGTGCCCACGGAACAAATGCTGCTAGCGCCGTGATGGCAGGAATGTCCGTGGTTGTTGTGAACTGCGATGACGAGGGAAACGTAAGCCTTGAAGATTTAGAGCGAAAGATCGCCTTACATGCCGATGCACTTGCCGCGCTGATGGTCACCTATCCATCTACACATGGCGTATTTGAATCGGCAATCTCGCAAATCTGCGCGATGATTCATGAGGCAGGCGGGCAGGTTTATGTAGATGGTGCAAATCTAAATGCCCTAGTTGGTACTGCTCAGCCTGGAAAATTTGGCGCAGATGTTTCGCACCTCAATCTTCATAAAACTTTCTGTATTCCTCATGGCGGTGGGGGACCAGGAGTGGGACCAGTAATCGCTAAGGCGCACCTGGCGCCATTTCTTCCGAATCACCCGTTAGATCTACTCGCAGGACCAACCAGTGGTCCTGGACCGATATCGGCTGCGCCCTTTGGCTCTGCAAGTATCTTGCCGATTTCCTGGGCCTACATCCGTCTCATGGGGGGAGAAGGGCTAACTCATGCCACTGAAGTTGCAATATTGAATGCAAACTACATGGCTGCACGTCTAAAGGCTTCATATCCAATTCTCTACACTGGCGCTAAAGGTTTAGTTGCCCATGAATGCATTCTCGATATTCGTGAGATAACAAAGATTTCAGGTGTAAGCGTCGATGACATTGCAAAGAGGTTGATGGACTATGGATTCCACGCACCCACGATGTCTTTCCCGGTAGCTGGAACTTTGATGATTGAACCAACTGAATCTGAAGATATTCTTGAGATGAATCGTTTTATCGATGCGATGATCGGTATCCGCTCTGAGATCCAGGAGATTATCGATGGCAAGCAGAGTATTGATGGCTCACCGCTACGCAATGCACCACACACGATAGGGGCGATCGCTGCAAGTAATTGGGATCGGAGTTACTCCCGTGAGGCTGGAGCCTTCCCAGCAACGATTACAGGGCTCATTCCCGGGGAATTAATTGGATCCAGAGGCAAATACTGGCCAACTGTGGGGCGTATCGATGGCGCTTTTGGAGACCGCAACTTAGTCTGTTCCTGCGCACCGATAGAGGCCTACAGCTCATAATTTTGCCAGTAGATGCGGGGATGTGGCTCTTATGTCTTACTTTACATAATGTACATTATCGGCGTTAGGTTACAACCTTTCGACCTGCTCTACCCACTATTAATAACCAGATACAGGCTGCCACTGTGGCCCAATGACCGGCTCTGTCCCTTGGGCTTTGGCTATCCAGTAACTGCACCGATGCGAATATGTGGGCCGGTACGTGAATCTGCGTTCTGGAGGTAATTTCACCCGTTGAATCAATAACTGCAGAGATTCCCGTGGTGGATACAGAGAGAAGATTTCTGCCATGTTCAATAGCTCTGATCCGTGAAATCTCTAACTGCTGGGCGCTCTCTGGCGAGAATCCAAATGTCGCACTATTAGTCTGAACAACTATGAGATTTGATGCTCGTGCCGCAGTGCTTAAAATCGAATCATCGATAAGTTCGAAGCAGATAATTGGTGCGATTTTTGCCGAACCTATCGCAAATATCTTTGACGAACTTCCCGGCGTGAAATCCTCAACAGAGGCAGCTAAAGGTGAGATTTTCGATGCGAGTGAGCGCAATGGAATGTACTCACCAAAGGGTGTCAGATGCTGCTTAACATAGATCTCTTGTGATGTTTTTTCCCAAATGATCGACACATTCTGAAGATTTTCTCCTTCGCGGGACACAGCCCCGATGATCAAAGGCGCAGGAAAAGAATTTAGCGTTTCCTTCACATCATTGTTGGTAAATGGATCCACATCAACTGCGTTCTCCGGCCAGAGAATAAAGTCGACATTCCCATCTTTGGCTAATGCTTTTTTTGTCTCATTTACGTGGTTGAGAAACACGGCCTTTGCCCGTGAATTAAAATCTAACCCTAATGCAGGTACATCACCTTGCACCATAAGTACTTTAACTGTACCGATGCTATTGGTATGGATTGGAATTAGCAGCAGAATAAGTGGAAGTAGCGGAAACACATGTAATCGTGCGTTGAGTAACGCAAAAAGCGTTAATGAAATACATAAAACCAATGCACTCAATCCAACGGCTCCCCCAATCGCTGCTATAGAGCTATAAGGAGCATCGGCCTGCGAATATGCAATACGCATCCAACCAAATCCACTAAATGGAAAGTTGCCACGGACCTGCTCAAGAAGCAGGAAGATAACTGGGTATAGGGCTACTCCATATTTATTCGCAAAGCCAAGGGGCATAAAGAGAACGGCCTGTCCTATCGCAAGAATCGCCCAAGGAATTGCACCTACAAAAGTACTTGTCCAGTGCAGTGCTATCGCGTTAAAGACAAGGGCGAATAGAAATGAGTTAAGAAAAGGACGAGTTGATTGCTTGATGCAAAAGATGTGAACTCCTATAGCGAGCGGTGCCAGCCACCACACCGATAACGGAGCGAAGGCACCGCTTAAGAGCGTCCCGCTGAAGATAGCGAGAAGGATATTTACCAACCGAGCGCACTGATCAAGCGATCAACGCTGGCACCAAGACCGTAGCGCTCCTTAAATTGGTATATAGCCGAAAGATCTGCAGGAGCCTTAGGCATTGCTAAATCAATCTTTGGTAGGGTAACGTTGCGTGCTACCTGAACAACGGTAGGTGCAATCTTTAAATAATCTACACCTGCGATAATTTTTTTAGCTAAAGAAGCGCTCAGGGATTCATGGCCAGCATGAGCTGCTGCAATAGCCTCATCAACGTTGGCGAAGTTGCTAGCGATAAGAGCTGCTCCCTTTTCACCGATACCGCGCACACCAGGTAAGCCATCAGATGGATCACCACGAAACATTGCAAAGAGGGCATACCGCTCCCCCGGGATCTGATATTTATCAGAGACATATTTCAGATCAACTAAATCATGGGCCGATACTCCTTTAGCCAGATAAACAACTTTAATATCCCGCTTATCATCAACCATCTGGAAAAGATCACGGTCTCCGGTGACTATTCGAATTGGCCCTTTCTCAACTTCGGCATACGTGGCCATCACATCATCGGCCTCAAAATCATCAACACCAACAACTGGAATACCAAAGAGATCGAGGAGATCTAAGAGAATCGGAATCTGCGGGGTGAGCGTCTCGGGCTCCTCCTCTTCGTCACCCTCCTCCTCCAGGCGATTGGCCTTGTAGTCGGGAAAGAGTTCGACGCGCCACGTTGGGCGCCAATCTCCATCTAAACATGCAACGATGCGATCAGGTTTGTAAATGCCGATTAAACGCGCACTCATATCGATAAAGCCGCGAACTGCATGTATAGGAGTTCCATCGGGGGCGAGCAAAGTGTCGGGCATTCCGTAGTAAGCGCGGTACCAGAGCGATGCGCTATCTAAAAGCATCAGCGTCATACTTCACCCATGAGATAGGCAACCACTCCGCGATCGATCCGCTTAACGGCATCTTTACATACTGGGCGCAGCTTTTGACTAGCACCTGCAATCTGATTGAGTAGATCGATTAACTGTTTGGTAGAGCGAACGAAATCCCCCACCGACATATCACTGCCTTTGAGAACGCTCTGCAATGATCCTCCGCTGGCCCACTTATATGCGATCCAACAAAAGCCGGCATCTGGTTCGCGCTGTGTTTTCACTCCGTACTGTGTTTCGATCTCCTCTAACTGTGCCCAAATTGCGATCACCTCAGTCAGAGCCGATGAGACTTTAGGACTTGGCATCTTAGGCGCTAAATTTTCAGCCGAACGCGATTCAAAGATCATGCATGAAACTATGGATAAAAGCTCAACTGCGTTCAGTTCATCGAAGAGGCCACACCGTATCGATTCGGTAAGAAGTAGGTCGGATTCGGCGTAAATCTTAGTTAAAATCTTTCCTTGCTCCGTTGGCTTTTCACCCTCAATATAATTAAGGTGATTAAGGACCTGACAGATTTGATCAAATGTTTTCGCGATTACATTCGTACGACTTTCAACACGTGTACGAAGACCTTCATTCTCTCGGTTGAGGCGGCCAGCTCGCTCGGCAAAGCGGGCATGATCTTCACGCTCATTGCAACTATGACAACTGTGGTTACGAAGAGATTTGCGTAGATCACCTAAATCACTCTCTAAACGAGAACGTTGTCGATTATCAAAGGTTTTTTTCTGATCCCGGCGGCTAAGGAGTACTTCAACCTCTTTGATCTCACGACGAATACTGGCGTAGTCGATGAAATCTCCGAGATGACAGGTTGCATTGAGCAATATTTCCTCAATCGCACCTTCATTCTTTCGTATCTGTCGCGATAGACCCACCACCGCGCGATCGGCCTGGAACTGGGCAAAGGATGATTCAAGGGATCGACGTGCTCGCTCTCGACCAAATTGTGCGATGAGATTAATTGACATGTTATATGAGGGTGCAAATGATGAGTGCAGCGGATATGTACGAGTCGATGCCAGACCGGCGGCAGCCGCAGAATCAACGGTTGGGGACCATTGAATAACTGCATTACCCTCAATATCAATACCCCGGCGACCGGCACGACCTGTTAATTGTGTGTACTCCCCCGGAGTAATTGGAACATGTGCCTCACCGTTGAATTTAACTAGTTTTTCCAAGACAACGGTGCGTGCCGGCATATTAATTCCTAGTGCAAGAGTCTCTGTCGCAAACACAGCCTTGACTAAACCCCTCTGAAATAGATCTTCGACTGCGCCCTTAAAACTTGGCAATAAACCCGCATGATGGGCTGCGATTCCGCGCTCTAGAGCGGTCAACCAATCACTAAAGCCCAAGACCTCTAAATCCTCTGCGACGATATTGGCCGTGTATTTAAGGGCTGTAGCCTTTATCTCAGTGCGCTCATCCGGTGAAGTTAATCGAATCCCTGCTACCAGACATTGTTTTACAGCGGCGTCGCAACCAACACGTGAGAAAATGAAGGTTATAGCTGGCAGCATATTCTCATCAGCAAGCTTTTCAATGATGTCAGCGCGAGATAAACGCTCTTTTTGTTCACTGTATCGTCCGCGACGGTGTCTATCCATCGATGATTTGCGCATCGCCTCGCGCTCTCGCCGCAAGATTTCAGGATTTATCACACCCTCTCGTTCAAAGAGATCCATCATACGATTACCGATAAGCACATGCTGGTAGAGCGGAATCGGTCTGATCTCACTAACTATCACCGTTGTGTTTCCACGAACTTCACCGAGCCATTCACCAAACTCCTCAGCGTTGGAAACCGTTGCAGAAAGCGAGATTACTTGGACACTCTCCATCAAATGGATGAGGACTTCCTCCCAAACGGCGCCGCGAAACTTATCGGCTAAGTAATGAACCTCATCCATCACAACATATCCCAAGTTGGTAAGTGTAGAAGAACCGGCATACAGCATATTTCGCAGTACTTCGGTCGTCATGACCAAGATATCTGCCTCGCTATTAATACTTGAATCTCCCGTTAGCAAACCAACTCGATCCTCGCCAAATTTCGCCACAAACTCAAAGTACTTTTGATTAGAGAGAGCCTTAATCGGTGTTGTATAGAAACATTTCTTACCTAAGTACAGAGCAAAATAGGCGGCAAACTCTCCAACCACCGTCTTTCCAGCACCGGTTGGTGCTGCTACAAGAACACTATTTCCCTCTTCCACGGCATGAACTGCGGCGATTTGGAATGGATCAAATTCAAAATCAAAGGTAGCGAGAAACTCCTGTGTTATGGGGTGAGCAGTGCGTAGCTTCGCTGCTGCAAATTTTTCAGCAGGTGTTGTCACGGAATCCATGTCAACATCGCCTTTGGTATGCACTGCGCAGATATAGGTAGTGGGCCGATACGCTCTCCATCGGCATAGGCAACTGCATCGGCTGATATTTTTACACTGGAACTGCGTACAATCTCAACAGCTGGGTGTGTCACATGTGTTCCCTTGAAGACACGTGGGAAAACTTTTAGGAATTCTATTTTTGACACTGGATGTAGAACCATGACATCAAAGAGTGCATCCGCAATATCTGCATCAGGACAGACCAACATCCCTCCACCGTAACTTCGACCATTTGCTACCGCAATTAGCATCGCTTCCGTTGAAATACTGCGATCATCTAGGGTTATCTCGTAATGTCGTGGCTTGAATCGCGGTAGTTCGATAGCAATAGCTGCATTGTATTTCATGGGTCCTTTCGGCCATGACATTGTGTTCGCCCTCTCATTTACCATTGAATCAAAGCCAGTTGATAAAACAGCACCAAACCACTCACCATCGACTAAGCCCAGATCAATCGACTTCGGCGCCGTTGAGATGATTGCCTCCAGGTAGGGATCTATATGTTCAAGAGACCATCCCAAACTTCGAACGAAGTCATTTCCTGTTCCCGCTGGAATAACCGCTAGTGGTATCTGTGCTGGAGTAGTTTTCTGCAGGACGATGTGGGCTAATCCATCTCCCCCAACGCTGATTACACCGTTGCACTCTGGGAAATTATCGATGAATACGGCAAGGTTAGTAGCAACCGAACTGGCCGAAATGCCTGAAATGATCTGGTGTTCAATATTTCGTGATGTAAGAAAGGCCGCGACACGGCCGCCGGTAGTGGAGCCTTTGCCAGATCCAGAAGTTGGATTGATAACCAAGGCCCACATGAGGCGACCTTATCGCCCTATCACTCGATAGGAGTAGCAGCCTCGATTGTTGAAACCCCCGTCGGGATCTGCGCCGAACGCTTATCGCGCCGTCTATCGACTAACAGGGCGATTCCACCGGCCATAAAATAAAGGCCACAGAGAGGAATCGCTAGTAGCGCCATTGTGAAGGGATCTGCAGTTGGAGTAAAAGCGGCGGTGAAGAGAACTATTGAAAAGACCCAGATTCGCCATGGACGCAGAATTGTTGTGCCTCGCAAAAATCCAATCAAATTAAACGTCACCAAAAATATGGGTAGTTCAAAGGCTAAACCAAAAAGCAAGATGATCCGCATAACGAAATCTAAATAGTCATCAAATCTAACAAGATTCGAAAGTGCGTTTGGTGTAAAACCAAAAAGGACTTTAATTGCAATAGGCAGAATCACATATCCCAAGGTTGCACCTAAAGCAAAAAATGGTGTCGCCGATAGTAGAAACAGTATCGAGTTACGCTTCTCTTTTCGATGCAGACCAGGTGCAATAAAGGCCCATAGTTGATAGAGCCAAAAAGGAGCCGAGAGGATTATGCCGGTAAGAAGAGCGACTTTGATTTGCAGATTCAAAGGACCTAGAACTCCGTTGATATATAGAGCACCGCAGTGCGTAGCACCAGAGCTTTGAGCCGCTTTAAGATCGCAAACAGGCAAGGCTAACTGGGTAATTATATCGTTGTAGAAATACCATCCTACGATTGATGCAAGCACGATAACGATCGAGGCACGGAAACCCCTCTTGCGTAATTCGCGAAGATGTTCAAGCAGTGGCATCCGTGCGTCTGAATTGGACGCCATAACTATCTACTTCTCGGAAGTAGTGTCGCCCTCAGATTTCTTTTCCTCCGTGCCCATCTCCTTCATCTCACTCTTAAAGATACGCATAGAGCGTCCGAGTGAACGAGCAGAGTCTGGAAGGCGCTTGGCACCAAAAAGGACGAGAATCACGATGAGAAGAATTAGAATATGGCTAGGCTCCTTGAGAAACATGGGGCAAACTCCCTTTTAGATGAGTACGAAATATAGTTAGACAAGGTTACCGCAGAGCTGGGCTTTATAGATAGGTCTTTTAGGTGGATGCATAACGGTTGAGTATTGACTGCGCCGCCCGTAGCACGTCAGAGCGAATGTCGGCCGGACTGAGAACTTCAACGCTGCCCGAGGATGCCAATACAGAGCGCCTGATCCACTCATGTGAGAATGAAGTGGTCTCCATCGCACCACGATGAGATTCTCGATCGAGGCCAAATCTCTCCATCACCTCGCGTTCCCTCGAGTGAGTACAGATCGTGTATGCAACTTCGTGTTTTTGTTCTGACGGTGTGGTGGATATTTTTTGCACCGCAGTCAGTACCGCCGTTTGGATACGGTCGAGTCTGAAACTTCTGAAGGCGCGGGCGTTCTGGCATATCCCCCATAAATATTCAGAGCCATTCTCAACTCGAAGCTCTATGGGTACAACTATTCGCTTTGTGATCGTATCTGAATAAGAGGAGTGGTAAACAATTTCAACTCCACTTTTTTCTCGCACGGCCCTCTCAACAATGGAGCGGACTGACCCTGGCATCACCGGTAACGCACTTAACTTGGCTGGAATCGAACTTCGGGCTGATAGGCGTGTTACTAAATCAAGGGCGATCTTTTTCAGATCTTCACGGTCGTTGGGTAGAGATTCAATAACTAAATCAAGTCCCAATAAGAGCGCGATGGACTCTTCATCGCTAAGAGTTCGCGGATGTGCGAGAGTTTCGGCGTTATGAATCGTCACAAAACCTGACTCAAAGGAGAGATCCATCAGCTCTAGCGGTGTGTAGCCCGGCAGACCGCACATCCAGAGAGTTGTTAAATCTGCAACCATCTGGCTTTGGCTCACATCGAACTCTTGAGCCAGAGAGAGAAGTTCTATCCCTTGATGTGAGGCTAAGTAGGGCACAAGATCTAAAAGTCTAGCTGTACGGCCCAGTGGGGTTTGCGGCGCCCTAGACATGCAAGAGAACAATCTCGTGGAGTTTAGTCATGACATCTGTACGAAGTTCGATGGGTGCTATAACAAAAGCATCCTCTCCATGCCACAGAACCAAGTCAATCAAGGTTTGCGAATTAAAATACTCAACTGTTATCTGATCCCACTCCCCCTTATCAATAATCGATAATGCAGTATTTCTTAGCAGTTGCGCCTTGCCCTTGCGAATATCTATAGTGGCAACTGTGGCGTTTTCCAAATTGGATAGGGATTGAAAGACATCGAAGCCCTCCGGAATCTCATACCCACCTGGAACCTGCATAGAGGTTATTTCGCCATCGATGCGATCTAATCTAAAAGTACGTATCTGCGATTTCTCCGTATCCTTGCCTGCAACATACCAATGCGAGTTCTTTGTTGCGATTGCAAAGGGTTCGACTATTCGAGATTGCCGCTCGAGGTTCGATGAGAGATAAGTAAATGAAATCCTTTGTCGTTTAGCAATCGCCGTCGTAATCACGAGGAAATCATCATGAGCAGCGTTCAATCTGGGCGCGATCGCAGGAACTCCATCGAGATCGGATTCGACACCTATTGATCGAAGTTTCGTCAGAGCGCTGTGTGCAGCATCATCTAGTGCGGCACCTCGCCACGCCTCAGCTGCGAGTGAAAGTAGAGCGATTTGAACTCCAGAAATCTCTCCAAGATCTAAAGCGTATCTCTCTGGTTTAATGCGATAGCCGGCTTCATCCTCAAATACTGGATCAAAGCTTCCCACTTCAATTACAACTCCAAGATTTCGCAGGTCATCTTTATCGCGCTCGAACATACGCTCTTTAGTCTCTGCACTACCTTCGTAGCCATCTACAGACCTAAAGATTTCACTTTTGGTCAAATATCTTTTTGTTGCGAGCAGAGCGATGGTGAGATTGATCAAACGCTCAATCTTCCGAGACACCGTAAGCTCCTTTAGCTGGTCTGCGACGTCTAGCAAGAACTTCGACTCCTGGTGCCATCTTTCTCGTTTGAATCAAAAATCCTGTGTGACCTATCATGCGCTGCTGTGGACGCACAGCAAGACCCTCGTGATGCCAGCCGCGCACAATGGTCTCTGAACTCTCTGGCTCAGTAAATCTGCCATCGGCCTTGATAGCCTCGGCAGTCACCGATAACTGAGTAGTGGTTGCGACGTAGGCCAGAAATACTCCGCCAGGTCGAAGTGCACGTGCAGCTAAATCAACACACTCCCACGGTGCGAGCATGTCTAAAATAACTCGGTCGTAACTATCAACTACATCTTGATCCTGTAAATCTCCAACGGTGAGCATCCAGTTGGAGGGTAAGGCACCGAAGTAGCTTTCAACATTTGAGCGCGCATTCTCCGCAAAATCTGCTCGACGCTCCACCGAATGAAGGCTTCCGCTGGCTCCACAGGCGCGAAGAAGTGAGATTGTTAGCGCACCACTCCCGACTCCGGCCTCTAGTACCCGGGCCCCTGGATAAATATCGGCTAAGCCAACAATCATGGCGGCATCTTTTGGATAGACGATTGTGGCCCCGCGAGGCATCGTCAAAACGAAATCTGCCAAAAGTGGCTTAAATGCAGTAAATTTTAATCCCGCAGTTGTCATTACGACGGAGCCTTCAGGCATTCCAATTAGCTCATCATGAGTGATCCAACCCTTGTGCGTATGCCACTCTTTTCCAGACACGATTGTAAAACTGTATAACTTACCTTTGGGGTCGGTTAATTGAATCCGATCACCAGCTGCGAAGTACCCCAAATTCGACACGAGAGTATCTTAGATGAAAAAAATCGACCGAGTACGGGTATCTTGCAACACGTGAATATGGATTCCCGTCTACGCCTCTCCCCTAGCAGTGTCAGTGACTACACCAATTGCCCGCAACTCTATAAATACCGTGCGATAGATCGACTTCCGCAACCGCCTAGCCTAGATGCTGAGCGAGGAACTCTCGTCCACACTGTTTTGCACGATCTTTTTGAAAGTATTCCAACTGATCGCACCCCTCAAACTGCTATCGATCTACTTCCATCTCGTTGGAGGGCTCAGGTTGATGCAAAGCCCGAGCTAACCGAGTTGGTCACAAATGAAAAAGAGTGGCTAGATCGCGCATCATCCCTTCTCACTACATATTTTACACTCGAACAACCCTCAAGTTTTGAAGCAACCCATCGAGAGATGCATTTAGAGAATAACTTTGAAGAAAATGTCTATCTACACGGATATGTCGACCGCTTAGATATAGCAGCAACAGGTGAGGTGCGCATCGTGGATTACAAAACTGGCAAAGCTCCCAAATCAGGGTGGGAGGATAAGGCTCTCTTTCAACTACGCGTGTATGCACTCTTGTACTGGAAAACTAGCGGTGTGCTCCCCCGTTTGTTGCAGTTAATCTACTTAGGCGACGGCAAGTTGATAAAGAACAACCCGACAATGGCCGATATTGAATCAGCAGAAAAGTTTTTACACCGCGTCGCAAAAGATATATTTATTTCAATCGAAAAAAATTACTGGCCACCCAAGCCCAGCAGGTTGTGTGATTGGTGTTTCTTTAAGACTATCTGTCCAGCACATGTACGTTAAATCGCGGCTGAAAAATCTTCGAATAACTCCGCCAACTTAGCAAAAGAGAGTTGCTGCAAGCTCCTGATACTCCGAACACGCGTGCTTTCAAGAACCGTTACTAGATGAGGCACCGCTATGAGCCAAGCACCGCTGGCTTGTGCAGCTGCTACACCGGTTAGCGAATCCTCAAAGATCAACGAATTCGATATCTCTGCACCGGATTTTTTTGCCGCTAGTAGATACGCATCGGGATGAGGCTTTGTGTTGATAACATCATCGGAACTAATAGAGAAGGGAAATGGACTACCTCCCAGGTTATCTAGGACTGCATCGACGATAATACGTGGACTAGCTGAAACTAATGCAGTTGCTATTCCATGTGCTGCAAGCTCACGAACAAGTTCGATAGCACCTGGCATCAAAGGAGTTTTTCCCCGCAACTTCGCACATTGGACGTCAATAAGTTTTTGGGTGAAGTAGGCGGGTGATTCGACACCTAGGCATCGAACAGACATATATTCACCAACGCGCGAAAGTGGACCGCCTAAGCATGCTACTTGATCTTGGGCCTGCCATTGATATCCATAGGCGGCTGTGATCTCTGATTCAGATTCGAGCCACAGCGGCTCGGAGTCGACCATGAGGCCATCCATATCAAAGAAAATGGCGTCAAAAAAACGGCGCTCGTTTGAGTTCGTCACTTGCAGGAGGGTACCGTAAGGTTTGTTAATGTGGAGATACATCAGATTCCGACGTTAAGGAATCCAGTAATGGTGATCGCCTTCTCTGGTTGGAACGATGCAGGTGAGGCGGCGACAGGTGCCCTCGATCATTTGATTGCAGCGTGGCGCGATGATTCAAGTGAGATTCTTCCGCAGTTGATCGCAGATGTGGATCCTGAAGATTTCTATGATTTTCAAGTCAACCGGCCGCAAGTATTTACAGATGAGAGTGATTCGCGAAAAATTACCTGGCCAACTACCGAGGTATATGGTCTTGTACTTCCTCATCTCGATCATGATCTCGTGATCGTAAAGGGTGTGGAGCCATCTATGCGATGGAAGAGTTTTACGCGTGAGCTTTTGGATTTAGCCGATGATTGTGAGGTTTCGATGATTCTCACGATGGGCTCGCTACTTGCAGATATTCCACACAGCAGACCAATCACGGTAAACATAACCGCTGCTAATCCAAAAATCGCAACACGTTTAGATGTGGAGATATCAACCTACGAAGGTTCAACTGGAATTTTAGGCGTCATTCATGATGGATGCCAACGTCGCGGTATTGACGCCGTTTCATTATGGGTGCCCGTACCCCACTACGCCTCAAATGCTCCATCACCCAAGGCCTCATTGGCTTTAATTCATGCTCTCGAAGATTTTCTCACTATCGCAATACCTCAAGATGAACTTGCATTGGCATCGGATGCTTGGGAGGTGGAGATAAATACATTGGCTAAAGATGATAACGATGTTGCAGAGTATATTAAGAATTTAGAAGAGAGCAAAGATGCCGCTGATATCCCTGAGATATCTGGTGACATGATCGCAAAAGAGTTTGAGCGTTATCTACGTCGTCGTTCTCAAGATTAAAGCTTCAATCCCAATAAAGCATCTAAGCTAAACCGTACTGCTGTTACATCCCCCCCGATTGAGCCTTGCAAAGTTTTTTCGACCCATTCTTCAATGGCGGCAATCACTGTAGGAGTATTCAAATCATCGGCTAAGCTGGCAATAATTATCTGAATCAAACCAGAGCTCTCATAAACCGTATTCATTGCTATGGCTTTTCGCAAACGCTTTAACGATGATTGTGCTCGGTCTAGTAATTCCGTACTCCACATCTGATCATTTCGGTAATGATGGCCCATCAATGCATATCGAATGGCCATAGGATCTACGCCATTGGCAACTAAATTAGAGACAAGAACAAGATTTCCCTTGCTCTTACTCATCTTTTCACCATCTAAACCAATCATTCCGGCGTGTACGTAGTTAGCCGCTAACTCTTTTCCGGTAAGGATTCGCGCCTGGGATCTACACATTTCATGGTGAGGGAAAATCAAATCACTTCCACCACCTTGAATATCGATGAGACAACTCTCCTGAGAACCTGGATTAAGGTATTCAAGTGCGATCGCAGTACATTCAATATGCCAGCCAGGGCGCCCAACACCAAAGGGTGAAGGCCATCCTGGCTCACCTTCTCGCTGTGACATCCAAACTAAACAGTCAAGTGAGTGAATCTTGCCGGCCAGTGTTGGATCTCCTCCACGCTCGGCAAAAATCGCTTCCATCTCTGATTGACTCATATGAGAGAGTGCACCAAAATCTGATTCAGCAGAGTTAGAGAAGTAGTAATCACTTCCTATTGGATATATAGAACCTCGTTTATCCAAATCTTCTATCGACTTTACAACTAGCGGTATCGAATCAACTGCCCCGATGTAATGTGCAGGTGGAATAACACGCAGATTGAACATGTCATTGGCGAAAAGTTTGATCTGTGAATGTGCTAAATCAGTCCAATCAACGCCATCACGTTTTGCACGCTCAAGAAGTGGGTCATCTATATCCGTAATATTCTGAACATAGTTGACCTCTGCACCCTGCGCTCGTAGATATCGATTGATTAAATCGAAGGTCAAATATGTAGCCGCATGCCCTAGGTGGGTAGCGTCGTATGGTGTTATTCCGCAGACATACATTCGGTAACTGGGTTTTGTAGGTACTAACTCTTTGTGGCCTGAACGTGAGTTTGTTAGATAAAGTGGCAATACGTCTACACCACTAGCTAAGGTAGGAATGGCGACAGTGTCCCAGGATTTCACTCCCTTATCCTAGTTAATCCTGGACTAAAAGGCCGGCCATGGCACAGCCGGCCAATCCGGATTAGGTGTAGGCATTGCACCATTAGATATCAATGTATCTATGCGCAAAGAAAGGGCGTTTAACTCTGTCGTTGTCAAATAAGGAGAGAGATCGATCTCCTGCACAATCGACTGCCGTGCTCTTTCTAGGATTTGAATTTCATCTTTTGTCAGTGGATCACCAGCCCACTGCCAAAGTACGGTACGCAGTTTATTCTCACTATGAAACGTGACCCCGTGATCACAACCAAATAATTCTCCGGCGGGAGTTGGTAGAAGATGACCAATCTTTCTATCTGTGTTATTGATAATCGCATCAAATAAGGCCATTGATCGAAGCATTGGGTTATCAGAAGAGAAAAATGTGCCGAGATCAATGCTCTCATCAATGTCAATCCACTCTTGCACCATTCCAAAACCATAAGGACCATCACGCAAAATTGTGAGTGGAACTAGATTAAAACCAAGTGTGTTACTGATTAGAAACGCTGCGTACTCCCGATAGGCCAAAGCCCCATCTGGGAAATCCCAAAGTGGTCTTTCGCCGGCGATGGGTTTGTAGATACAAGTTATCGATTGATCTCCATGTGTGGCTGTGGCATACAAAGTTGCATTTGAAGCATCGACTAATCTGCCCGTTACGTTTAAATCACCAATGGAGAGAAGTTCAAACTTATCGTCGATAGCCATTGGCCCTCGGGCATAAGTGAGCCTGCGGATCTATCGGAAAACCACAGAATGGACATGGCAAACGACCTGCACTCACCAACGCCTTAGAACGTTTAACAAATGCACCGCACTGCGAAATATCGAGAGCGACCTTTAGGGAGTTACCTGACTCCTCATCGGGGGAGGCAATTTCAAAGAGCTCTATACTCATTCTAGATTCGATCTCATCCCAAGACATTGAAATAGATCCAACTGCAAACTCCGCTTCAATAGGTGTATTGAGTGGCGCATCATCTCGGGCCAAATCCAGCATCTTCAGCGAAAAATCATTTCTGCGTAGATCATTCATTACGATCGCAAGACGTTCGGCCAAGGCTGCCACTTGCGCTTTTTCTAGGGCGAGGGTTACTAGTCGTGTCCCATTTTGTGCTTGAATAAAAAAAGCGCGCTCTCCTGGCTCTCCAACGGTGCCGGCTACAAATCGATTTACCGAGTCAAAGACAAAGCTCACTTACCCGCTCCTCCGCCTAAGAGGTTGCGCTTCCTATATGGCGCATTAATAAAACCCTCTAAGTCTGCTCTTGAGTCGTTAAGCAATATCAACCGTGGTTTGGAGCTACTGAAATCAATGATTGTCACTGATGCAGGATCGATAACAATACGTTGAAAATCATCGAGATGCATTCCTAGGCATGATGCAACAATTGATTTAATCACATCGCCATGGCTAACTAAAACTGCTGCACCTTTTTTCTTCGAACCGATTGCGGAATGAACTGCGCGCATGGCACGTTCTTGCATCTGCGCCAAGCCCTCTCCTGATGGAAAATACATAGCACTCGGATTGTTTTGCACTGTCTTCCAGAGCTTATGCGACGATAAAATCGTTAGTTTTTTACCACTCCACTTTCCATAATCCACTTCAATTAAATTCTCATCTTTTACAATATCTAAGCCACGATTACTTTTCTTGCCTATGCTCTCCCACCACGGATTAATGGTTTCGGCGCAGCGCTCTAGCGGACTAATACGAAGCTCACTGACGATTATCGCTCCTAAGCGAGTAATAAGTTCTTGGGATTGAGAGACGCCAGTTGCAGATAGATGGACGCCAGAGATACGTCCAGAAAGAACGCCTCTGGCATTGGCTTCAGAGTGGGCATGTCGAATCAAAACTATCTGCATAAAGATAAGGCTATCGCAGGTTTTTCGCCACCGCCTTGCTAAGGTCGCCCCATGGAAATGCGCAGAGCAGGCAATAGTGGATTAATGCTCTCGCGTTTGGGTCTTGGCACTATGACCTGGGGTCGCGATACCGATGAACATGAAGCTGCAGATCAATGCCGGGCTTATATTGAAGCTGGTGGGAATTTCATCGATACAGCAAATACTTATGGAGATGGCGACAGCGAGAGAGTAATCGGTGGGCTGGTT
>WLHF01000019.1 GCA_009702835.1 Actinomycetota bacterium | reverse complement strand
GGCGACCCATCACAGGCTATTTATACCTGGCGTGGGGCCTCGGCCGGCACGATGGCATCGTTTACGAAGTATTTTCCAAAGGTAGATTCACAACAAGGAGCTCTGCACTTTACTCTTCCAACAACATTTAGAAATGATGCGATGATCTTGGCTGCAGCTAATCGCATTAGCGATGAGATTAAATTAGCTGGAGGTCAACAAGTTGTCGAGCTTGAAGCACGACCAAATGCCGGCACAGGTGAGGTTGCTTATGGCATCTTTGAAACTATCGATGCCGAAGCCGCCGCAATCGCTGAATATGTAAAGAGTCAGTGGAACCCAACTTCAGGGAAAACCGCAGCGGTCTTAGTTCGAAAGCGCGCACAGATTACGGCGATTGAAAACGCATTACGTGAGCGAGGCCTGCCCGTTGAAGTAATTGGTATCGGTGGATTAATCCACGTTCCAGAGGTCGCTGACGTAGTCTCGATGTTAAAAATCATTACCAATCCCGATTCAGGTTCGGCCCTAATGCGTCATCTGACTGGACCACGTATTAACTTAGCTCCACGCGATATCGCAGCCCTTGGAACATTTAGTCGTGAGCGCGCAAGAGAGCTGCACGCCGATTCAAAGAGTTTTATTAAAAAGATTGCTGCAGGTAATCCAGAACAGTTAGAGGCCGATGATCAATTTGCAGGATCAATCATCGATGCATTAGATGAGATACATAGTGCGAAGAAGAGCGATTTTAGCGATATTGGTTATCAGCGCCTGGTGCGCTTTGCAGGTGATCTGCGCCGTCTGCGTTCGCGTGCTGGCGGGGCGATCAGCGATCTAATTTCTGAGATTGAAAATTACTTAACACTTGAGAGTGAGATTACTCTGCGCGATGGATCGCAAGCAGGTCGTCGGCATTTAGATCGCTTCTTAGATGAGGCGGCAAAGTTTGAACGCAGCGGTGGCACAGTCAGTGCATTCCTAGATTGGCTCGACGTCGCCGCCGATGCCGAAGGCGGGCTTAAGGCCGGAGCCCCTGAGATTCGAAGTGATGTAGTGCAGATTTTGACTATCCATATGGCCAAAGGCGCCGAATGGGATCTCGTTGCAGTGCCAGGTTTAGCCGAGGGAACCTTCCCTGGAAATAATACAAGTGATCCTGATAACTGGTTAAAGAATGAGAAACATATTCCCTTTGCACTACGTGGGGATGCCGCAGAGCTGCCAGTGTTTTCTCTGCATGGAATAAGTAAAAATAGTGAGGCTGCAAAGGCGATAAAAGAGTTTGGTTCACGTTGTGTAGAAAATATTAAGATGCGCGAAGAGATGCGCCTGGCATACGTTGCAGTAACACGTGCTAAATCACATCTGATCTGTACAACATCGCGCTGGCGAGATGGCAGCAAATCTGTTGAACCAAGTGAGATTTTCTATTTGATTGCTGAAGTTGCAAGTGCACTCGGTGGGCCGATGATTTCAGATACTCCTGCACCTGATGATGGTGCTGAAAATCCAACGCTTGAAAATCCAATCACAGCCATCTGGCCCGTTGATCCACTAGGGGAAAGGCGTAGCGCATTTGATGCTGCAATTGTGTATGTTAATAAGAGTGCAGCTCATTCATTGGGTCAAGCTAATGATCCCGAAATCGCTTCATGGATAGATGATGCACAAGCCTTGATTAATGAAAACAAACAACGGGCAAATAACCAGATACAAGTTGCATTACCACCCCGGCTTTCAACCTCCACACTCGTTGCACTCCATAGCGATCCTCAAGAGCTTGCGCTAAATATTCGACGTCCTATGCCGCGTGGTCAGGATCAATATTCTCGTCGCGGAACGGCGTTCCACTTGTGGGTCGAACGCCAATTCACTAATGCCGCTACTTTATTTGGTGATGAGTATTTAGATTACTTAGATCCACTCGATGATGATTCACAGTTAGAGGATCTTAAGAAGGCATGGTTATCAAGTGAGTTTGCCGCCCGCACGCCCGTGCGCGTTGAGGTTCCCTTTGAAACCACTATCGCTGGCGTATTAATCCGTGGCCGAATCGATGCCGTATATGCAACCCCCACTGGCTTTGAGGTTGTTGACTGGAAGACTGGATCCGTGCAGTTAGGTCAATCCGCTGCTGTGCAGTTGGCCATGTATCGATTGGCCTGGGCCAAGTTATCGGGTGTCGATATTTCAACCGTGAGCGCTGCATTTCACTATGTGCCAACCTCGGTTACCGATCGTCCATCTGATTTACTCGATGAAAGTGCGCTTATCGCCTTGATTGCAGGAATACAAGAGGCGAGTTAATTAACGTCGACTTCGATCTGTAGGGCTAAGTGATCACTAATTCCTAAGTGTGAGTATTGCAGATGTCTAACATCATCACGTCGTAGCTTCTGTGAAAGAATAAAATCAAGCTGAAGTTTTGGATACCAGCTTGGAAATGTTCGCTGGGCGGCTAGAGAGCGCCACTTAAATCCTCCTACAAAAAGTGCGAAGGGGATGTTCATATCGCCCACAATCAAAATCTTAGACTGATCACTGACACCTAAGGAATTTGCCCATCGCTTAATCTTTATTAACTGTGCCACGTTAAAAAATGGAACAAAAGAGAGATGGGTATTTATAACAAGCCAGCCATTATCTAAAATTGCACCAAGGGCACTTCGGGGATGATCGCGCACGTATACACGTTTCATCTTCCCATCTACTGGAAATGCCATTAAAACTCCGACGGGAGATCCTTTAAAATCTAAGCGATGCCATGAGAGAACAGGAATCTTTGAAACAATGCCAATTCCATATCCGGGTAGTGCAACCTCGCTCTTATCTGTCACAACTTTGAGATCGTTATTATTTAGATTACGCCAATCATCATCGGGTGAGCCCATGAGAGATGGTGCAAAGGCCCAGTGCGCAGCGCCCATCATCGCTGCAATTTTTCCCACTTGATTATGGCTGCCTGAGCGCTCCAAAAAATAATCGACCTCCTGAAGTGCGATGACATCAGTGCGTAATTGGGCGATTTGTGCGCGCAAAAGTGCGACGTTATCGGCCTGCGGATCTGGTGGGATGGCCTCTGCATGCAGCAGATTCCACGATGTTATGCGCATGGGGCGATGCTAGTAGTCTGACTCCTCACATGAGCGCACGAAACCAATCACTCTCACCCATCGATCGCGCGAGCGAGATACGTAGCGATGCGGCTGCGTTGGCCCTGCTCTGGCGCTCGGCGCAGATTATTCCGATTATCGGTACCCATATTGGCGCCGATAACGATGGACTCCGATTCTTAGATTCCGAAAACGTTGAGCTTTTATCGAGAACTTTTGAATCCGGTGAGCGATATTTTCTTGGTCAATCTCGCGATGGAGGCCAGGCCTATTTTGCATGGCGCACATCGTGGATTAACGAGCCAAGTGATGAGGCAGTTAAGTTCGAAGGCTTTCGCACCCTGCGCGAAGTTGGTGGGGATTTAGATGAGGTTGAACTTACCCTTGCAATGCATGCAGTGGGTTTGAGCAATTGGCATGCAAGCCATCCATGTTGTTCGCGTTGTGGTGATAAAACAGTAAGTGATTTAGGTGGAAGTGTCCGAGTCTGTGTTGCAGATTCATCCCAGCATCATCCACGCACAGATCCAGCGGTAATAGTTTTAGTTAAAGATTCTGCAGATCGAATCTTGCTTGGACACCAAGCAATCTGGCCAGAGAAACGCTTCTCAACATTTGCCGGTTTTGTAGAACCCGGTGAGTCCTTTGAAGAGTGCGTATCGCGCGAAGTCTTTGAAGAGGCAGGTGTGTACTGCAACGATATTAATTATTTAAGATCACAAGCTTGGCCATTTCCAGCATCGGTCATGATCGCTTTTGAAGCCATTACCGACCATCCTGAATCAGCTAAAGCAGATGGTGTTGAGATAACCCAGATTCAATGGTTTTCACGGCAAGAGATGAAGTTAGCTATTGCCAGTGGGGATTTACTCCTGCCGCCAATGATTTCAGTTGCGCGCAAAATGATTACGGGTTGGTACACCGCCGATGATGGATTCACCGCAGATGATTTAACTGGCGGGGAGGCCTGGAGACCGTGAGTAACGATCTTCGCGCAGAAGAGATACTTGAGGCTTTAGATAACGATCAAAGGGCAGTTGCAGTTGCTACTCGTGGACCAGTCTGTGTTATCGCAGGAGCGGGTACCGGAAAAACTCGTGCAATCACACATCGCATCGCTTATGGCGCAGCGATTGGAACCATGGATCCGCATAAAGTATTAGCACTTACATTTACCGCCCGCGCCGCTGGTGAGATGCGCATGCGCCTTCGCTCTTTAGGAGTGCCGGCCGTTGCCGCTCGCACGATTCACGCCGCAGCGCTCAAGCAGCTCACTTTTTTCTGGCCACAAGTCTTTGGTGGGCGCACGCCAGATCTGATTACAACTAAGACCAGCTTTATCACCGAGGCGATTAAGCGCGCCGAATTAACAGGCGAACTATCGATTACATCGCGGGATTTAATCCGCGATATCGCATCGGAGATTGAATGGGCCAAGGTTTCACAGGTTGCGCCATCGGATTACTTATCTGAGCTTGGCAAGCGTCCAACTAAGCCACGCATAAACGCCGAACAAATCGCTAAGGTCTATACGGCATATGAATCAGTAAAGCAGCAAGAGCGCGCAATGGATTTTGAGGATGTATTACTACTGACAACGGCGATGATCGAGCAAGAGCGCGAAGTGCGAGAGCGTGTGCACGATCAATATCGATTCTTCACAGTCGATGAGTATCAGGATATTTCACCTCTGCAGCAGCGCTTGATTAACGCTTGGCTAGGCTCGCGCCAAGAGATCTGTGTCGTGGGCGATCCTGCTCAGACAATCTACTCTTTTGCAGGTGCAACACCGGTTTTCCTTAACTCCTTCACTCATCGTTTTCCCGAGGCCGAAGTTGTTCGCTTAACAACTGGATATCGTTCGACACCCGAAATTACCTTTATGGCCAATAGCATTTTGCGCAAAGCCCAGATGGGCCAAGAGTTAGTCGCCCTCAATGAGCACGGTGATAAACCATCGGTTGATGCATTTAAAGATGAGAGCGCCGAAATCGCCGGAATCGTTGATTGGATTAAAGAGTTGCTGAGTCAAGGTACACAAGCACAGGAGATTGCCGTACTTGCTCGCACTAATAGCCAACTCAATACCTTAGAGCGTGCGATGAATGTGGCGAAGCTGCCTTATCAAGTGCGCAACAGTGATCGCTTCTTTGATCGCACAGATGTTCGCGAGTTCTTAAAGTTAGTACGTAACGCCTCGGTTATTCCAACACAAGGTGTTTCATGGCTCGATGAGCTTCGCACACTCGCCCAACCTTTTTTAAGCGGTGCCCACATCGATGGAATCGCAGCGTTACTGCACTTGGCACGTGAGTTAGATGGCGATAATGGTTTTACGCCAAAGAATCTGCGCACATATTTGCGCGAGTTAGAGGATCGTGTTCAACAAAATAATCCACCAACAATGCCCGTTGCAACACTTGCAACACTGCATGCCGCTAAGGGCCTTGAATGGGAGCGCGTATTTTTAATGGGAGTTAGTGAGGGCTTATTGCCGCTTGAAAATACTTCTACAAGCAATGACCAAGCGTCAATCGATGAAGAGCGTCGTCTTTTCTATGTTGGAATTACTCGCGCAAAGGTTGATTTGCATCTAAGTTATCGCGGCAAACCCTCACGCTTTCTTGTTGAATCTGGCCTGGTGAGCGCGTAATTCACGGATAAAAGCCTCTTTTTACGCTCAGTTTTAATCAACTTGCGCCAACCTCAACCCATGCTTTACCCTTGGCATTCCTACATTTCTTGGCGAAATGAGGATGAGTGGAAAGGAAGTAACGGATATGTCACAAGCATCATTCGTATCAGCACAGGCCATGCCCGCTGCTGTAATTCCTTCTACCCATACCAATAAGCGCGCCTCATTCCATACGGCTAAGCCTGCCTTCTACGCAGCGTTTTATGCCGGATACGAGGCCACTTGGGGTTCTACTCGATAACAGTCGAATAAGAACAAGAAGCCAAGGGCCTCGAATCCACAAAGGATTCGGGCCCTTTTTCATTACCCGAATAAAACTAACTACTAAGAACTAAATACCAACTAGGAACAACCGGAGCAGTACCTAACAGCACAAACGTTAGCCAAATAGACCAAACGAACTAAAGAGAGAAGAGGTGAGGACGATGAGCGTTCTCTTCAGCGAACTACTAGTACCAGGCTGGGCAGATGAGAAGATCGGTTTGGATGCCGTAACCGGCACATATAGCGATGGCTCTTCATTTAATCTGCCCTGCCACACGGCAGATCCTGAGATGTACTTCTCCGAAGAGGAACTAGCCGTTGCCGAAGCTAAGTCGCTCTGTGGTGGATGTCCCGTGCGCGCACAGTGTTTAGAGGGTGCGCTATCTCGCAAGGAGCCTGCAGGAGTATGGGGAGGCGAGCTATTTGAAGATGGTCGTGTTATTTCTCGCAAGCGCAAAGCTGGTCGCCCAACGGCGATCGAAGTTGCAGCTCGCGAAGTGAGTGCACCTATTCAAACAATTACTGTGCAACTAGAGGTTGCTTCTCCTACCTCTAGTGGGTCAGAGCGAGAAGAGAGTGCTGCGTAAGTTATTAACTTGCGAATAAGTTCAAATTTGTTAGTGATGGCCATAGGGCAAAGAGAATTGAGATTGGCAAGATAAGAAAAACCACTGGAATCATCATGGAGATTTCAGCCTTACCCGCTGCGTTCATGATGATATTGCGCTGGTTGGCACGTGCCTCAACTGCATGTCGAGATAAGGTTTCGATTAATGGCGCACCTCGCAAAGTAGCCGTAACGATTGCATCGATAAATCTGCGGATCATTACAGATTTAACGCGACGGCCCATCGCATCAAGACTTAGATGTAGTGGTTCACCAGTGCGCACAGCTGTAATTACTGTTGCAAACTCTTTTGATAGCTCGCCATCTGCTGACTCTGCAATACGTAATATCGCACTCATTGGCGTCTCTCCAGCGGCTATCGCCAGTGTGAGCATCTCGACAACTGCAGGAAATTCAGCCTCAATCCTCTGTCGGCGCTTTTTAATCTGCGCAGTTAACTCTCTATCGATTATTACAAAAACAAAGGCACCAAACAAGCCAGCTAGAGACAATGTAGTGATGAGCGAATGATTGGAGACTAGAAGCAGAACCATTACTATCGCCGCACTTGCTGCGCAGAAACCAAACTGTCGAATTCGGAAATCTTGATAATCACGTTCGTTGCTCCGCCCAAGCTCCTCTAATCGCAGATGGATACCACTCTTATCGCGGGTCTGCGAGAGTGCAGATTTAGCGCGACGCTCTAACTCTTTAAGTGGATCCACCTGTGAATCAAAGGCAAAGAGAGTTCCACCTGGAATTGCAAAGAGCATTGCAATAAGAATGATTGTAAACATCATCGGCTCCCTTGTTGTGTACCTGTAAAAACACGAGGTGTCTGAGGTAAGCGGCCCAGACGATTCATCCACATATATGCGATTGCAGTCATAAATAATCCTGCAATTAAGATTGCCACACCAGTCGGAGTCGAATATGCCGCGGCTGTGCTGGGTTGAGTAGAGAGCAAGAGAAGAAGAATCCAAGGAGCAGCAGCCGATAAATGGGCAGAGTTTTTAATCCACCCATGTTTGACTTCAATTTCGCGGCGCAAAGCCAAATCTTGGCGTAGAAAATCTCCAAGGGTTCGAATAATTGCGAGTAGCTCACTTCCACCTAGAGCCTTAGAGATTAATAGCGCTTGGAAAATCTGATCACTGCCGTGGTGGTGAAAGAGATCCTTTAACTCATTAATTGCCTCACCGATATCGCCATGTCGATACAGGGAGCTTCGGAACTCAATGAATGCTGGTCGCAGGATTTCAGGGCCACGAGTTGAAAGCCCGGCGAGTGATTCAGTTAATGAGAGGCCTGATTGAATCCCTGACATTAAGTGATCGATGACTTCAGGCCATGCTGCGATGAGCGCCGATTCATTATGCGAACTCTTACTGCGCAAGGTAGCGAAGGTTATTCCGGCGACGAGTGCGCCAAAGGCTAGTGCAATCGTTATCGCACTCGTTGCTAGATAAATGATTGCAATAGTCAGCGATGAAAATGCGGCGGTGCGGAGTTTAATCTTCACTGACGCCACCATGAGGCAAGAGGTGCACCGATCACAGCAAACTTGTCGGCATGTGGAAGTGTGCCGATTCCGCGGTCGTAGTCTTTTCCGTTCCAGATCCACAGAGTTTCAATCTCAGCGCGATCATTTTCATATCGCCCTGTGAGGGCAGATATCTCTTTGATGCGGCGCATTCCGCTTTGGTCAAGTGATACGTGCACGATTAAATCGAAGGCTGATGCAACCGTTGGAGCGATGAATTTGTGAGAGATATTTTCACCAGCTAAAAGCGGGAGCGTCTGCAGTTTGATGATGGCATCACGCGGAGAGTTAGCGTGGAGCGTACCCATACCAGGAAGGCCAGAGTTAAGTGCAATAAGAAGATCTAACGCCTCAGCTTCGCGAACTTCACCGATGATGATGCGTGATGGGCGCATACGCAATGACTCTTTAATTAAGCGACGTAGAGGGATCTCACCTTCACCCTGCAGATTTGCGCCGCGAGTTTGAAGTGCAACGACATCGGGCAGTTGTGGGCTAAGTTCAAATACCTCTTCAATTGTTACTACGCGCTCTGTGCGTGGGATTGCACCTGCTAGAGCGTTAAGCATTGTAGTTTTGCCGGCTTGGGTACCACCGCTGACTAAAATGTTTAATCCAGCACGTACAGAGTTTTTAAGCGCCGTTGCAATAAATGCGCTCATCACGCCGCGTTCGACTAAGTCATCGATACCTAAATTGCGCATCAAGTGCTTTCGAATGTTAACTGCCCAGTGTTGAGCTGTGATTTCAGGGATTGCAACATGTAAACGGCTGCCATCGGGCAGGCGCGCATCAACGAATGGATGCGAAAGATCTAAGCGTCGGCCACTCCACATCAGTGCGCGTTCAACGATATTGCGCACTTCCTCAGAGGTCAGCAGGAGGTTGGTTAACTCACTCTTGCCAGAGCGCGCAATAAATATACGCTCGGGAGAGTTAATCCAAATCTCTTCAATAGTTGGGTCGCTCATGAAGGGTGCGATTGCACCGAAGGTAATATCTATATCTAGGTCCATGTGGGAAACCTAGGTCTGCCACTGACAGTTACGGTCGTGCGCCAATCAATGCGTGGATAAAGGCGCCTTATCTAATCGATTAAGTAGCTCTAGCCCGCTCTCACCGCGGAGCGAAGTCACCATTGAGAGCGATATATGTAGCGTGTCATTGACCGAGAGTGATGGAGTTGAATGTAGGCGTGTGATCAACTGCTGCGCAGCGATTTCGCCATCGCTAATCAGAACCACACACTCATTAACACCTAAGCGGCCAATGCACTCCGAACTTCTGATTAAGGTGCGCAGCTCGCAGGAGAAGCGCAGGATATCTTCGGCACCTACTTGCTGCCTCTCTCCATCTACAATGCAAGGCGTGAAAGTAATTTTCACGACACTAAAACTTATCTGCGTACGCATTGAAAGGGCTACCTCGCGCCGTAACTGCTCATAGAAAAACGGTGGTGCGGCTAAATGTGTCTGTGAATCATGGATTCCATCGTGGGAAAAAAGTGGGCTATGCCCGCCCAAATGAGTTAATCTCTCCTCCATGACACAAGATCCTTCCAAAGCGGCAAAGGCCCGCGCAGTAGTGGCATCCCTACTCATTGCTGAAGCCGTTGTTATCGCAGCCCTTGGTGTGTGGTTACTTGTCTTAACTATCACCGCAGATAGTTTTGAATTTCTTCCACTTCTTGGAGTTCTATTATTTATTGCCATGGCAAGTGGTGGGTTAGCTGCGGCGGCGATTGGATATCGACGAGGAAAATACTTTGGTCGCGCCCCTGCAGTTCTTGCAAATTTAATCGCCCTCGGAGTTGTCTCCTATCAAGTGCAGGCATGCCTATGGATAGCTGCAGTTCCACTAGCCATACTCGCCGGCGCTACTTTGGGCGCTGCGCTGCGTGCGATTCCTGAGTAGCCCTGATTAGTTTTTTATCTCTCCTGTAGGCCAAATTTCCACTTAATGTGGCCTATCTCGCGCCGTAATGCGAGCCTTCACGCTTAGAGCATCTGGGTACTGCCGATAGGCTTATCTCAAATTCACGCCAAGAAGGAGCTCGCCAGTGTCGGCACAGGATTTTGGTGCAAATGATTGGCTCGTCGAAGAGATGTACGAGCATTATTTAGCAGACCCATTATCCGTTGATCCAGCCTGGGTTGAGTACTTTAAAAATAATAAGCCAGGTACTCCTGCATCGCCTTCTACTTCCAAACAAGCTTTGCAACCAGTCTCTAAAGGCGTTCCACCAGTTCCTAAGGCGCAGAAGCAAACTCCGCAGCCAGTAGCCTCGCCAGTTAGTGCACCTGTTGCATCAGCGCCCGTTGCACAAGCGCCCGTTGCACAAGCACCCGTTGCATCCGCACCCATTGCACAAGCGGCAACACCTCAACCAATTCTTCGAGTTACGGCAACACCTCAACCAACTCCTGCAGATCCAATAGTTAAGCCAGCTCCAGTGTTAATGACACCAAGTGCATCAACACTTGAACCAATCAGAGGTGTATCGGCCCGTGTTGTTGCAAGCATGGAGGCATCGCTTTCGGTTCCAACGGCAACATCTGTACGCGCAGTTGCAGCTAAGTTAATGATTGATAATCGAATCGTAATTAATAATCATATGAAGCGTGCACGCGGTGGAAAAGTCTCTTTCACTCACATCATCGCCTACGCAATGATTAAAGCGGTTCGTGCTATGCCAGAGATGAACTCATTCTTTGGCGAACTAGATGGAAAGCCTGCAGTTGGCCATCCTGAACACATCAACCTAGGTATTGCAATTGATTTAGCTAAGACCGATGGATCACGCCAGTTATTGGTGCCATCGGTAAAGGGCTGTGAATCTATGGATTTTGCGCAGTTCTGGGGCGCATATGAAGAGGTTATTAAAAAGGCGCGCCGTGGCTCATTAACTGTTGATGACTTTGCCGGAACAACTATGTCGATCACTAACCCAGGCACAATCGGCACCGTTCATTCAGTGCCACGACTTGTGCAAGGTCAAGGCTTAATTCTGGGTGTTGGAGCACTTGATTATCCAGCCGAGTTCCACGGTACGAGCGAGGAAACCCTTGCCAGAATGGCTATTAGCAAAGTCGTAACTCTTACAAGTACATACGATCACCGTGTAATTCAAGGTGCACAATCCGGTGATTTCCTGCGCCGCATGAATGATTATTTGTTAGGAACTGATGGCTTCTACGATGAAATCTTCGCAGCTCTTCGTATTCCATACGAGCCGATTCGATGGGCGATTGATTTTGAGTTTGGTAAAGATGAACAGATAAGTAAGACGGCGCGAGTTCAACAGCTAATTCAGGCTTATCGCACCTTTGGTCACTTAATGGCCGATATTGATCCGTTGGAATATCAGCAACGTTCACACCCAGATTTAGATGTTGTTACTCATGGACTAACACTGTGGGATCTTGATCGCGAATTTGCAACTGGCGGATTTGGCGGAGCGGCATTTATGCCACTGCGTAAGATTTTAGGAATCCTGCGGGATTCGTACTGTCGCACGGTGGGCGCTGAATATATGTATATTGAAAATCGCGAAGAGCGTCAGTGGTTACAGAACCATCTTGAAGTCGGCACACAAAGACTTGCGCCACAGGAAAATTTGCGGATTTTAGGTAAGCTCAATAGTGCCGAAGCCTTTGAGAGTTTCCTACAAACAAAGTTCGTAGGCCAAAAGCGCTTCTCACTCGAAGGCGGCGAATCTGTAATCCCATTACTCGATGCCGTTTTATCGAGTGCTGCAGATGAGGGTTTAGTTGAAGTCTGTATTGGAATGCCACACCGCGGGCGCTTAAATGTGCTGGCAAATATCGCAGGCAAATCACATGGCCAAATCTTTCAAGAGTTTCAGGGTCATTACGCTGATAATCAAGTGCATGGATCGGGAGATGTTAAGTATCACTTAGGTACTGAAGGCATCTTTACCTCACATGCAGGTTCAACTACGAAGATTTATCTAGCGGCCAATCCTTCACATCTTGAGGCAGTTAATCCAGTTCTAGAGGGCATCGTGCGGGCTAAGCAGGATAAGTTAAATATCAAAGGCGCCTACTCGGTCCTGCCGGTCTTGCTCCATGGCGATGCTTCATTTGCTGGCCAAGGTGTGAATGCTGAAGTACTACAGATGTCCCAACTTGCTGGCTATCGCACAGGTGGAACTATTCATATTGTCGTTAATAATCAAGTTGGTTTTACAACATCTCCGCAAGCAGCTCGTACATCTACATATTCCACGGATTTTGCAAAAATTATTCAGGCACCGGTTTTCCATGTCAATGGTGATGATCCCGAAGCATGTGTACGCGTTGCTCGCTTAGCCTTTGCGTATCGACAAGAGTTCAATAAAGATGTTGTCATCGATATGGTCTGTTACAGACGTCGCGGTCATAATGAAGGTGATGAACCAAGTTTTACTCAACCACTGATGTACAAGATGATCGATGCTAAGCGCTCAACTCGCACGCTATACATTGAGGCCCTCATTGGACGTGGTGACATCACCCCCGAACAGGCCGAAGAAGTTGCACGCGATTATCAGAGCCAGCTCGAAGCAGTGTATTCAGCGGTGAATAATTTAGAGGCCCACACAGATCCCAATTTTAAGGCACCTATTGCCCCTGGAGCCCACGAAATCGTTACCTCAATTAGTGAGAGCCTTGCGCGCGAAATCGCAGCTACACAGTCTGCTATTCCTGAAGGCTTTCACGTCCATCCTAAATTATTGCCACAGTTAGCCAAACGTGTTGAATCTCTTAACGATAATTCAATCGACTGGTCGACTGGTGAAATGCTCGCCTTTGGATCACTTCTCAAAGAGGATTACCCAATTCGACTGGCCGGTCAAGATGCGCGCCGTGGAACTTTTAGTAACCGTCACGCCGTGATTATTGATAAAGAAAATGGCAACGAGTGGACGCCGCTTCGTGCACTCAATAGCGATGAGAACCACTTCTTCGTAATCGATTCACTTCTTAGTGAATACGCGACAATGGGCTTTGAGTATGGTTACAGTGTTGAGCGCGAAGAGGCCCTAGTTCTGTGGGAGGGCCAGTTTGGCGACTTTGCTAATGGTGCCCAAACAATTATCGATGAATTTATCTCATCGGCTCTGCAAAAATGGGGTGAGCGTTCATCCTTAGTTCTTCTCCTTCCACATGGCTATGAGGGTCAAGGACCAGATCACTCATCGGCGCGCATTGAGCGCTTTTTGCAGATATGCGCTGAGCAAAACATGACAGTGGCCCAACCATCGACACCGGCCTCCTACTTCCACTTACTGCGCTGGCACGCAAAGAATCCAGCTCGCCGACCAATGGTTGTCTTTACTCCAAAATCAATGTTGCGTCTGAAAGCTGCAGCTTCAGCGCTCTCTGATTTCACTAGTGGATATTTCCGTCCCGTTATCTCAGATGATTCAGTTACGAATGCAACGCGCCTTATTTTCTGTTCGGGCAAGATTTATCATGACTTGGTTGCAGAGCGTACAAAGATTGGTGAAAGCTCAACAGCGATTGTTCGGGTAGAGCTTTTATACCCACTTCCAATCGATGAGATGATTGCTGAGGCTAATAAGCATCCAAAGGCTAACTTGCTCTGGGTTCAAGATGAGCCTGCTAATCAAGGTCCTTGGTCACACGTTGCACTTCGCACATCCGAGCAACATGGCGGTCATGGATTTGGCGATCGTGTTGTGCGGCGCATCTCACGCAGGGCAACGGCATCACCTGCAACTGGAAACCATCATCTGCACGAAGATGAACAAAAAGCCTTAATGCTCGAAGCCTTTACTCGTTAACCGAGATTTTTTCGATATCTAAATAAGACGCGCCCAACTATTTCACTTGGCGCAATCCATCCCCATGTGCGCGAATCAGTACTCTCGCTATTATCACCTTGAACCCAATAATTTCCAGCATGGAACTTTTGCACGCGTTTAACTAGAAAGATCCCTGGACGTTCTTCGCGCTCAACAACTACAACCTTGCTAATAAGGGAGTTTCCAGCCGCCTCTGAGTCAGGCACAGCATCTAGCCAACTAACTAATAGCCAGTCGCCATCACCGTATGCGGGAAGCATGGATTGGCCTGCGACCTTAACTGTGCCAAATTTGCTCATGGGCTGTAGTCTCGCACCATAAGCACTGCAAATCCATAAAACTTACAAGTGCTTAATAGGGGAGAAGAAAATGTTTGCACCAAAGATATCCGTATACGCACACTGTGATCTTCCATGCGGTGTTTACGATCCAGCCCAAGCCAAGATTGAGGCTCTGTCAGTAAAGGCTTGCATGGAAAAGTACGCAGCAAATACCGATGCAGATTTCCGTTCACGATCTGTAGCAATCAAGGAAGAGCGCTCGCATCAAGTAAAGGAGCATCTATGGGTGCTTTGGACCGATTACTTCAAGGCACCACACTTTGAGGCTTACCCACAGCTGCACTCACTATTTAATGATGCAACAAAGCTAGCTGGCGCTGCCGGCACGAAGGGCACTCAAGATGTTGCAGTTGCCGATAAGTTAATTGCAAAGATTGATGAGATCGCAGAGATTTTCTGGGCAACAAAGAAGGCGTAATTAGTTTACGTTAACTTATAAGTGATTGAGCGGCGGTACGTGCGAGGAAAGATACTCGCTCTACCGTCGCTCTTTTTATCATTGCAGCGGCAACTTGTCGCTCACCTTCATAAACTTCGCACTCAAAAGTTAACTCTCTATTTTCAATCTCAATACAACGTGAAGTTGCACGTAGCTCGGCAGAAATTTCAGCTGGGCTCAGTGAGATAATCTCAATGCTTATCGCAATAGTTGTCTCACCAGGCTCTAGATACTCATCTAATGAGATAACTGCAGCATGTTCCATCAAATTTATTAGATGAGATTGGGCAACAATAGGTAAATCTCCAACGCCCATAGCAACTGCGGTATCACCAGGACGTACTGTCATTACAGAAAATCCAACTGCGCCAATGATCTCTTCGGCCGGCTTCATCGCTTACTTCTCGTTCTCATCCTGTGAATCATTGAGAAAGCGAATCTCTTCTGTGTGTTCTATTGTAATTTCGCGATGCTCGACATTGCCAAATTCATCAATCTCAATTGAAATCTCAGTCATCGTGAACTCAGTTGTTACTCCAGTTGTAAATGCACCGCTCATCTGAGCGTGAATCTGTTGATAGATAGAGTCATGGAGCTCTTCGGGTGCCACTTCGCAACAGGTTCTGCGTAATACATCTTGAATCAAACTATGCATCTTCTTCTCATGTGCTAGCTCGGCGGTGCAGTTAGGGCACTCTGAGAGGTGAATTTCAATACTGTGCAGCATCGGCACTTCGCTGCCTTCCTCAAGCAAAAGAACAAAAGAGTTAAGGATCTGATTACAAGGCAATGCTTCGTTCTGGCTCATGAATCCTCCTCATTGGCGGCATCATTTGCCTTAGCGGTCTTAGAGCCTTGAGGGGTTTTGACCGAATAGCCAAGATCCTTTGCATACTCAGTTAACCGCTCGCGCAGTTGTTTTCTTCCCCGATGCAGACGTGACATCACGGTGCCAGCAGGGACTCCAACTATTTCAGCGATCTCTTTATATGAAAAGCCTTCAACGTCGGCCAAATAAACGGCGATACGAAACTCTTCTGGAATCTCATGTAACGCCCGCTTTATATCGCTATCGGGGAGATTTTCTAAAGCCTCAACCTCTG